>NZ_JBHSPC010000085.1:0-83836 GCF_042656345.1 Streptomyces incanus | reverse complement strand
ACCGCGCAAATCACTCAAACCGACCTTGCTCCAGCGGCTTGACAAGCATAGGAGCATCCGACATCACGAATTCAAGTTCAGTGTCGTGACGCAAGTCAGTTCGCGGGTGTCAGGGGCTCGAACCCCTCCTCATAGCTGCCCTGGCCGTGGCTGACCCGCACGGTTCCGAAAGGCCCGGCGGTCAGCGTCGCGGTGGCGTCCGGTGCGAGCTCGAGAGCACGCCCCTGGCATGGCAGGACCACGACCTCACCGGGTTGGACCGGGCCGAACAGCGCGATCGAACGACGCAGCGCATGGGCGAGCTGCGTCCACGTCCCCGCATGCGGCCACAAACGTCCCGCGGCGGTGTCCGTCGCCAGATCGAGCCCGATCAAGGCGAGGTCTACGCCCGTGGGAGCGAGCCAGGTGTCGGAGACGACGACATGCCCCGCGTGCGCGTTGTCCGCGATGCGCTCCAGCGTCGTCGAGGGCTCGTCGATGACGGTCCGCCGACTGTTGACCGCCAGCGCTGCGTACATCCCTGCGGCGGCGGCATGGATCTCAGGCACGGTGACGTCGAGGTGGTGCAGCGGGGTGCCGATCCGGATGGCGAAGGCACCCGTGACCAGCGGTTGGACGAGTTGGTTGCTCGGGATCACCGCTCCCGAGCCGTGCACCGAGCTGCTGAGGTAGTAGCCACCGACAGCGACCGCCCCGTCCGGAGACTCCGGCAAGGACACCGCCCGCCCGGCCACACGGCAGCCCTCGTCCGTGGCTCGCCGGAAGTTGAGTGACGCGACTGTCTCCGCGCCTTGTTCGGCGTACGGCTCCAGCAGGGCGGTGACGCCTCGGGCCGGACGTCCGGTCAGGTCGGCGTTGATGAGCATGTTGGCCGCGCGTTCGAGGTCGGCGTGTTTCCGGGTCTCGTCCCACGGCGGCGGCTGCGTGGTCTGAGGGTTGGCGAGCATCGGCACATGGTGTCCCGGCATGTGGTTTGGGTCGCTGTATGCGGTTTCACGCAGTGGCACCGCAGGAATGAGCGATGCGCGTGACCGGCACCACACTCCGAGAAGGCATGCACAACGGCCTGGGACCTGCATGCAACAGGAGGAGAGATGAGACGCATCCGCGAGTTCGGATACCTGGTCGCGACCGTACGCGACATCGACGCCTGGAAGGTCTTCGCCAGCGATGTGCACGGCATGCAGATCGTCGAGCACACCGAGGACCGGCTGAAGCTCCGGCTCGACGAACGAAGTTGGCGCATCGACCTTCACCGGGGCGAGGTCGAGCACATCGACGCGGTGGGCTGGGAGGTCCGGGGTCCGGGCGACATCGAGGCAATCGAAAAGAAGTTGCGCGATCACGGCTACACCCCGCACCGCGCCACGACCGAGGAGGCCGCCTCCCGAGAGGTCACCGACTATCTCGCCTTCGAGGACCCCGATGGCAACGGCGTCGAGGTCTACTACGGCGCCCGGCGCGACCAGACGCCGTTCATCTCGCCGACCGGCGCCCGCTTCGTCACCAAGAACATGGGCATCGGCCACGTGATGTTCGCGGTCAGTTCCTCGGCCCCCTTCCGCGAGCTCTACCTGGACATCTTCGAACTCGGGCTGAGCGACTTCATCGACATCGGTCCCGACCCGGGAACCTTCCTGCACTGCAACCCGCGCCACCACTCCATCGCCTTCGCCAACCGGCCCGGCGTCGCTCCTCGCCTGGGCCACCTGATGGTGCAGGTCGACGACATGGACACGGTCGGACGTGCGTACGACAAGGTCCTCGACGGGGCCGCCGCACTCGGCTCGACGCTGGGCAAGCACACCAACGACGAGATGGTCTCCTACTACGTCAAGACGCCGTCGGGCTGGGAGATGGAGTACGGCTACGGCGGCCTGGAGATCGACGAGGAGACCTGGGTCCCCGGGCGCTGGAGCGCCGCACACTTCTGGGGCCACAAGCGGGTCGGCTGAGCCGTACGTGCGGTAAAAGAATGAGTCATCCGATTGACCAGATGAATTTCATCTGGTGTTCTGGACTTACGAAACTACGCATGAATAGGGGCTCATCCATGACTGCAACACTCGCCGAGTCCCGCGTCGAGGACTACCGACGCGACGGCTTCCTCTTCCCGATGCGCGCCATGAGCACCGATCGGGCGGCGTCCTACCGGGCTCGGCTGGATGCCTTCGAGGCCGAGCACGGGCCGCAGGCCGGCCCCGTCCTCCGCTCCAAGTCCCACCTGGTGCTGCCCTGGGTCAACGAGATCATCCGGCTCGACCCGGTGCTGGACGTGGTCGAGAGCATCATCGGTCCCGACATCTACTGCTGGGGCTCGTCGTTCTTCATCAAGGACCCGCACCATCCCGGCTTCGTCGCCTGGCACCAGGACGCGCCGTTCTCCAACATCCCCGCGGGCGGGGAGATGCTCACCGCCTGGATCGCGCTGGCTCCCAGCATCCCCGAGAACGGCTGCCTCAAGGTCGTGGCCGGCACGCACACCGAGCAGGCGCCGCACTCCTTCGTCGAAGGCACGGACAACCTGCTCTCGCAGGGCCAGGAGATCGCCGTCGAGGTGAACGAGGACGACGCCACCTCGCTCGTCCTGGAGCCGGGGGAGTTCTCCCTGCACCACCAGTTCATCTTCCACGGTTCGGCCCCGAGCCGCTCCGACCAGCGCCGCGTCGGCATCGCGGTGCGCTACATGGCGCCGTACGAGCGCGAGGGCGAGCCCACCGACTACGCCACGCTCGTACGCGGCGAGGACCCGTACAACGCCTTCATCCCCGAGCCCGTCCCGTCCTCCGACATGGACCCGGCGGCGGTGGCCTACCGCAACGACCAGCTGGTGCGACTCCACGGTGACCGCTACCGGACCACGATGTGACGCGCCTTCGGACGACGTCGTAGGACCTCATCGCGTAAAGGACGGAAGACCCCCATGCCCGACGCTGCCTACAGCCGCCTGCTCTCCCCGGTCACGGTCGGGAGCTTCACGATCCCGAACCGGATCATGCTCACCACGCACAACCCGAAGCTGAGCGAGGAGCGCTACCTCAAGTACCTCGAGACCCGAGTGGCCGGCGGCGTCGGGCTGGTCGGGATCCCGGTGCTCCACGAGGCCATCTCCACCCTCGCCTTCGTGGACACCGGGCACCTCGACCATGTCGGCGTCCACGACATCGACAACGGTCCGGACGCCGAGACCGAGGAGGGCGACGCCTACTACGACGAGCGCCTCCTGCCGTCGCTCCGGGCTCGCGCCGAGGTCGTGCACCGGCACGGCGGAGTCGCCTTCGGCCAGGTCGCCAACCGGGGCGCGATCCGGCTGCCCGAGACGTTCCAGGCGATGGTGTCTCCCAGCGGCCTGCCCGACCCACAGGTGCGAGCCCAGCCGCACGAGCTGTCCACCAGCGAGGTCAAGCGGGTCGTGCGTCTCTTCGCACGTGCGGCCTCCCGCGTCCAGCGGGCCGGCCTCGACGGCGTCGAGATCCACGCCACCCACGGCTACCTGATCGAGCAGTTCCTCTCCCGCACCACCAACCGTCGCACCGACGAGTACGGCGGCTCGCTGGAGAACCGGACACGGTTCCTCGTCGAGACGATCGCGGCGATCCGCGAGGCATGCGGCCCCGACTTCCCGATCGCGATGCGGATCAGCGGCCACCAGGCCGAGACCGACGGGCTCACCACCGAGGAGATCTGCCGGATCGTCAAGGCGGTCGAGAAGGACCTCGTCTACGTCAACATCACCGCCGGCACGATCATGGCGCTGCACGACGGGGTCGTTCTCCCGTACGTCGCCTCCACCCTCTTCGAGCCCGGCTTCAACGCCGAGGCCGCGGCGGCCGTCAAGGCCGCCGTCTCGATCCCGGTGGGCCTGACCGGCCGGATGAACAGCCCCCAGCTGATGGAGCGGCTCCTCGAAGAGGGCGTCTGCGACCTGATCGGCACCACCCGGGCGCTGCTGGCCGACCCCGACTTCATCCGGAAGACCGCCGGCGGGCGTGCCGACCGGATCCACCAATGCATCGGCATCAACGAGTGCCACTACCCCGACCGCGCCTCCTCCTGCCCGGTCAACCCCTGGGCCGGCCGGGAGGACGAGCTCGACCTGCCCGACCCCGTCCGCCGCAAGAAGGTGCTCGTCATCGGCGGCGGCCCGGCCGGTCTGATGACCGCCAGGACCGCCGCTCAGCGCGGGCACGACGTCGTGCTCGCCGAACGGTCCGACCGGCTCGGCGGCAAGATCGCGACCCTCGTGAGCGACCCGTTCCGCAAGGAGATGGCCAACCTGCTCGGCGACCTGGTCCGGGAGGTCCACGAGGCGGGCGTCGAGGTGCAGCTCGGCCGCGAGGTAGGGCCCGGGGACATCGCCGCGTACGGTGCCGACGCGTTGGTCGTGGCCACGGGCTCGGTGCCCGACATCCCCGACATGGCCGGGATCGACGACGTGCCGGTCTACTCCGGGCTCTCGCTGCTGGAGGAGGACCTCGACCGGATCGGTGACCGGGTGCTGGTCGTGGGCGGGCTCAACGACCACGTCGCCCCGCTGGCGGCGGCCGATTACCTCGCCCAGGCGGGCAGGAGCGTCACGCTGATCTCGGAGTGCCTGCTCCCGGGGCAGAGCGCCGAGCCGTCCATCCTCCATCTGCTCACCAAGCGGCTCCACGAGAAGCAGGTCGACATCCGGCCGGTGACCCGGTTCCACAAGGCGGGGGTGGAGCCTGAGCTGCGCGACGTCTTCAGCGGCCGGATCAGCTCGATCGGGCAGGTCGACGCGGTGGTCTTCGTGACCACCTCCA
Organism: Streptomyces incanus; assembly: GCF_042656345.1. Classification (NCBI taxonomy): domain Bacteria; kingdom Bacillati; phylum Actinomycetota; class Actinomycetes; order Kitasatosporales; family Streptomycetaceae; genus Streptomyces; species Streptomyces incanus. The sequence goes on along the minus strand of NZ_JBHSPC010000085.1, from coordinate 79,049 downwards.
CGCCGGTGCCCTTCCCCGAGACCGCCGGCGAGTTCTATCGCGTGGGGGATGCCCTGGCCCCCCGCCGACTGGTCCACGCGACCCTTGACGGTGCCCGCACGGGGAGCCGGATATGACGGCGCCCGTCCCCTCCGAGGTCACGGCGGCGATCCTCGCCGCCGTGACGCGCACGCGTTTCGAGGACCTCCCCGCGGCAACCGTCCGGCACGCGAAGCAGCGGATCACCGACATCGTCGGCTGCGTCATCGGCGGTGCGGACACCGCCGGCAGCCCTGAACTGCGCAGCCTCCTCGTCGCTCGGGGCGGAAGGCCCTGCGCCACGGTCCTGCCCAGCGGAGAGCGCCTCCCGACCGCCCCGGCCGCGTTCGCGAACGCCATCGCGGCCCGCGGCAACGACTTCGGCGTGCTCATCCCCTACATCGGCACCACCCCTGTCTGGTCGCACATCTCCGAGTCCACCGTGCCGGCAGCCCTCGCGGTGGCGGAGAGCACCGGCGCGTCCGGTCGTGAGCTGATCACCGCCCTCGTTCTCGGCGACGACCTGGCCGCCCGGCTCACGGCGGGAGCGACGTACGTCCCCGGAGCCGGATGGGACAGTCCGGGACTGGTCAACAAGTTCGGCGTCGCAGCGATCGCCGGCAGGCTCCTCGGCCTGGACGAACTCCGGCTGCGCGACGCGTTCGGGATCGTGCTCCACCAGCTCGGCGGCACCTTCCAGGCGATCGACGCCGGCGCCCACACCTTCAAGCTGGCCCAGGGCCTGGCCGCCCGCGACGGCATCGAGGCAGCGGAGCTCGCGGCCCACGGCTGGACCGGCAGCGCCGATCCGTTCTTCGGTCCGAACGGCTACATCGACATGTACTGCGACGGCGTCGACCTGGACGTCGTGGCGGATGGTCTCGGCGCCGTCTTCCACGGTGACGCGACCTTCAAGCCCTACCCCGCATGCCGCTTCACCCACTCGGCGATCGACTGCGCGCTCGAGATCTCCGCCCGGCTCCGTGAGGCCGGCGCGGGCGCCCGGCAGATCGGCCGGATCCACCTCGACGTCGCGCCGATGCACGTCGACTCCCCGCTGGACCAGCCGTTCGCCCCCGGCCGGAACCCGCAGGGGCACGCGATCTTCAGTCTGCGGTACGCCGCGGCCAGCGCCCTGCTCCGCGGCCGGGCAGCTCTGGCGGACTACACCGAGGAGGCGGTCGGCGACCCCGCCGTCGCGGCGCTGGCCGACCGCGTCTCGATCACGGGTGGCCGTCCGATGGCGACCCCCGAGGCAGCGACTCTCACGGTCGGGCTGCGGGACGGTACGTCCCTGACCGCCAGTCGCGACACGGCCACGGGCAACCCGCTCTCGTCCCCGCTCAGCGCGGCCCGGATCGAGGCCAAGTTCCGTGCCAACTGGTGCTTCACCGGGATGCTCGAGCCGGCCCGTGCCGACGACGCCCTCGAACTGCTCGGCCGGCTCGACGAGGTCGACGACCTCGCCGAGCTGACGGCGATCCTGGTCAGACCGTGAAGCCTGCGGCGGTGGTGGTCTGGGCGAAAAGCTCCTCCGGGCTCCACTTCCGCTTGGCGAGTCCCTGACGCCTGGAGTAGCGCAGGAACGTCTCCAGGGTGTGGCGGTTGGCCTCCACCCCGTACTTCCAGAAGTCCTCGCCCATCACCTCGACGGTCTCCTCGAGGTGGTGGGCCAGCCACGGCAGCATCAGCTTGAGCGAGCTGCGGTACTCGAGGTCCTCCCGGGCCAGGGCGAGCGACTGCTCGAACGCCTTGAAGAGCGACAGCGGCACCCACGGGTTCGTCTCGACGACGTCACGTCTGATCGCCACCACGTGCATGATCGGGAAGATCCCGGTGCGCCGGTAGTAGTCGGCCTCGACCGCCTTGTAGTCCGGAAAGAGCCGGGTCACGTCGGGGCTGGTGTGGAAACTGGACGGCGTGCTGGCGCTGAAGACCGCGTCGAGCTCACCGGCCGCGAGCATCTGCGAGAGCGTCTGCTCGGGACCGATGGGCCGCACGGAGATGCCCTCGGGCAGGTCGAGCCGGATCTTCTCGCTGCGGCCCCTGTCCTCGACGCCTCCGGTGAAAAACCGCATGTCCTCGACGGCGACGCCGTACTCGTCCTCCAGCATGCCGCGCTGCCAGACACCCGCGGTGATCTGGTACTCGGGCAGGCCGACGCGCTTGCCCCTCAGGTCGGCCGGTGAGGCGATGCCGCTGTTGCGGTTGACGAACATCGACTGGTGCCGGAAGTAGCGTGACGGGAAGGCGGGGACGGCGACGAACGGCGCGCCCTGCTCCAGAGTGAGCACGTACGACGACAGGCTCATCTCGCTCAGGTCGAACTCGTGGTGCTTGATCTGGCGGTGGAAGATCTCCTCGACCGGGAGGGTCAGGTAGTTGAGGTCGATGCCCTCGGCCCGCACCCGTCCGTCCTGCAGAGCGCGCAGGCGGTCGTAGTTGGTGGCCGCGATGGTCAGGTTGAGCTTGCTCATCAGAGGATCGTCAGCCGCCTTCAGCTCTTGGAGTAGATGTCCATGTGGCCGGGCACCCTCGGCGGTGCGACGCCGTCGGTGCCGTAGAGCCACTGGGCCAGGGAGTAGTCGTTGTCGGCGAGCGTGCCGAGGTAGGCGTCGCGCAGGATGGCACCGGCGCCGCCGAGGTGGACCATCTCGCCGAAGAACCGGGTGTTCTCCTGCACCGCGCTGGTGCGCGGGTAGCGGATCTCCTCGTACTTCGCGAGGGCGGCCGGGACGTCCGCGGCGCCGCTTCCCAGCGCGTCGGCGAGCACGACCGCGTCCTCCATGGCCTGACCGGCACCCTGGGCGAGGTACTGCCGCATCGGGTGCGCGGCATCGCCGAGCAGGGTGATGCGGCCGTCACTCCAGCCGGCCATCGGCTTGCGGTCGAACTGCACCCATCTGGTCTCCAGGTCGAGAGTGTGCAGCGACTCCTTGATGTGGTCGCAGGTGTTCGCGAACCGCTCGAAGAGCTCCTCGCGGGTGGCCCATTCCTCACTGCCGGGTGCCGCCGTGCGGCTGCGGAAGGAGAGCACCCGGTTGAGCAGCTCGCCGCCTTGGACGGGGTACTGCATGAGGTGGATCTCGTCGCCGGCGAAGAGCATGACGGCGTCCTCGGTGCCCTCCGGCCGGGGCCCGGGACCGCGGTAGATGACGTACTCCGACCGGATCGGCTCGGAGTCGTCCAGCGTCAGCCTGCGTACGGCCGAGCGCAGGCCGTCGGCGCCGATGACGGCGTCGCCCCGATAGGTGCTGCCGTCGGCGCACTGGACGTGCGCGGCGGTGTCGGTCTGCTCGACGGCGACGACCTCCTTGCCGGTCACGACCTCGACGTTGCCGGTGGCGAGGGCGACCTCCAGCAGCGCGTCGAGCAGGTCGGCGCGGTGGATGACGGTGTACGGGGCGCCGTACCGCTGCACGAGCTCCTTGCCCATCGTGGCCTGGTAGATCTCGTTGCCCGTGTAGATGTCGCGCAGGACGAAGCGGTGCGGGAGAACCGCGGTGCGCAGGACGGCGTCCATGACGCCGAGGTCCTGGAGGACGCGTCCGGCGTTCGGGCCGAGCTGGAGGCCGGCGCCGATCTCCTTGATCTCGGGGGCGCGCTCCAGGACGGTGACCTCCATCCCGCGCTTGGCGAGGGCGACGGCGGCGCTCACGCCGCCGATTCCCCCGCCCACGACGACGATCTTGTCAGGTGCGGTCATGACTGCTCCTCCCGCTCTTCGCGGTAGAGCCCGAACGGCTCGTACAGGGGTCGGTCGTTCATGCTGAAGAGAACCGCGTCGGTTCCGTCGTCGGCGACGTGCCGGTACGTCGACCAGGACGGGATCGCGAGGAAGTCGTGCTGCTCCCAGTCGAAGCGCTCACCGTCGATGATCGTGTGGCCGGCCCCCTCGACGGCGCAGAAGATGACGCTCGAGGTGTGCCGGCGCGTGATCGAGGCGTTGCCGGCGGGCACCAGGTGCATCCCGCAGGTCATCGTCGGAAGGACCGGCCCGCCGGTGAGGGGGTTGGTGAACTCCAATTCGACCCCGTGCTCCGGGGAGCCCTCGTCCACCCGGAGTTTGGCGAGGGCCTCCTTCGTCGCGGCGTACGGGTATTTGGTCAGTGGCGAGTGCAGTGTCCCGGAGCGGGTGCCGTACGGAACCATCCCGGTGCCGTACCGGTTGGTGCTCGCGTCCTCGGCCTGGGTGAGCGGCTGGAGCTGCTTGCCGGGAAAGTCCTCGTAGAACTGGGCGTTCATCGTCTGCACGAACGGGACGTCGAGCGCGTCGAGCCAGAGCATGGGCTCGTCGCCGTCGTTGCGGTGATCGTGCCAGGTCCAGCCGGGGGTCAGGATGAGGTCGCCCGGGTTCATCAGCATCGGCTCTCCCTCGACCATGGTGTGGCCGGAGCCGGAGAGCATGAGCCGGATCGCGGACGGCGTGTGCCGGTGCGCGGGGGCTGTCTCGCCGGGCAGGACGAGTTGGTAGCCGGCGATCATCGTGTGCGTGGTGCCCTTGCGGCGCGCGGGGTTGACGGCGTTGAGGGCGCGGCGATCGGACTCACCGCCCAGGTCGACCGCCGTGGCGGCCTCGTCCATCAGTGCCATGACGTCGCGTCGGTGCCAGACGTGGGGAACGTCGGTGACCACCGGCTCCGGAGCGTCGGTGCCGGGGACACGCCACAGGGGGGCGAGATGGGCCTCGCCCAGACGCCCGTAGAAGGCGGCGTCGGGTTCTCCCGGAACCGCGAAGTTCGGACCGGTGCTCGCCGCTGCACGGCTTTCGGCTGTCGTACTCAAGCTGTTCCTCCAGAGGTGGGGAGGGTGGTGCTCAGAAGAGTCCTTCGTGTCGCGGGGAGCGAGCCATGCGGCTGTGTCACCAGGTGGCATCGCGTTCAGGTGGGCGTGCTGATCGGTGCCTAGGCTCCGCAGGTGTGCCTCCATCCACCGATCTCGCCGGGACCCGCACCGGGAAGGAACCGCGCACGGCGGTGTTCCTCGGTGTTGTCGGGGCCCTGAGCGACGGGGCACCCGCCGAGCCGTCCCGCCTGCCCGGCGACGACGTCGCCCGCCGGCCGGATCGCCCGGGCCACGCGGCGGCCCTCGCCGCCCGGCCGGCCGGGCGCGCCTCGACAGGTCCCGGGCCCGGGTCCTGGATCTGACCCCACTCACACCAGTCCACCAAGGAGTCCGGATGCGCTTCGGAGTACTCGACGACCGCCTCATCGCCGTCCTGCCGGACGGCGCGGCCCACGACGTCACCGCCCTGGCGGGCCCGCCGGCCGGTCCGGCCGGCCCGCTCCAGAGGCTGATCGAGCGCGGTCGGCCGCTGAGCGCCGCCGAGGTGCGCAGCGCCCCGGCGGCCGACGTCGGCGGTGCGGCCTGGGACGCGCCACTGCCGTTCCCGCGGAAGGTCATCGGTGCGCCGGCGAACTATCGCGCTCACGTCGCGGAGATGGGCAACCCGAACACGATCGTGGAGTGGGGTGTCTTCCTCAAGGCCAGTACGTCCGTGATCGGGCCGGGTCGGACGGTCGAACTGCCCTACACCGACGTGCGCACCGACCAGGAGGGCGAGCTCGCGGTCGTCATCGGGAAGGAGGCCCGGCACGTGTCGGCGTCGGACGCCTTGGACTACGTCTTCGGTTACACCTGCGTCCTCGACATCACGACCCGCTCGACCGAGGACCGCTCGACCAGGAAGTCCTACGACACGTTCACGCCCCTCGGCCCGGTCGTCGTCACCCCCGAAGAGGTCGGCGACCCGGACGACCTCGCCCTGAGGTGCTGGGTCGGCGGGGAACTGCGCCAGGACTCGAACACCAGCCGGATGATCTACGGTGTCAGCCGGCTCATCGCGTACGCGAGCTCCGTGATGACCCTGCAGCCGGGTGACGTGATCGCCACCGGCACCCCGGAGGGGGTCGGCCCCCTCGCCGACGGGGACGAGATCGTCGTCGAGATCGAGCGGGTCGGCCGGCTCGCCGTGACCGTCTCGGCCGCCGGCGCGCTGCCGTACGGAAACCGTATGGGCATGCCGACCGCCTGACGGGGCGCGGACCGGCATCCCGTCAAGGGCGCGGTGCCGGTCCGCGGCCCGATCGGGTCGGCCGGGGGTCCGTCGTCAGCGTGCGGTGTAGCCGCCGTCCACCGGCAGGACGGCGCCGGTGAGGTAGGATGCGGCGTCGGAGCCCAGGAAGGCGATGCACGAGGCGACCTCGCCAGGCTCGGCGAAGCGCCGCCCGAGGAGGCGATCACGCTGGTCCTCGGGAAGGGCTCCGCGTTCGGTGATCCGTTCGGTGAGCGTCAGGCCCGGGCAGACCGCGTTGGCCCGGAGGCCGGCTTCGGAGTGCTCTGCGGCCAGCTGCTTGGTGAATCCGATCAGTCCGGCCTTCGAGGTCGCGTAGCTGGCGGCGCCGGGCATGCCGACCAGTCCGTGGGCCGAGGAGACGTTGACGACGCTTCCACCGGTCGGGCACTCCAGCAGCGGGTCGAGCAGTGCCTGGGTGAGGAAGACGTTCGCGCTCAGGTTGAGGTCGAGGGCCCGGTGCCAGCGCTCCCGGGTGGTGTCCGAGGCGGCCAGTTTGTCGTTGACGCCGACGTTGTTGACCAACGTCTTCAGGGGTACGCCGCTGGACGCCACCGCCCGGACGATCCGGTCGATGTGGCCGGCGCAGGCGACGTCCGCGGTCACCAGCGTGTGCTGGGCGTCGCCGAGGCTCTCGGCGAGCGCCGGGAGCCGTTCGCTGTCGCGGTCGACCGCGATGACGTACGCCCCCAGCTCCGCGAAGGCGCGGGCCGTCGCCGCGCCGATCCCCGCGGCCGCGCCGGTGACCACGACGCCCTGGCCGTCGAACCGCATTCTCTCGAGAAGCACCGCATCCACCCCATCAGTCACTGTCATCCGCACTTCCGTATGAATAGACTAGGGTCGGTGTCGTCGCAGGGCCGTGGCCATGGTGCTGCACAGTGGCACAGGCCGAAGAGGAGCTGAACGTGGTACCTGAGGGACACCGGTCCGATCGGGGCGTGCGCGTACCTCTCGGCCCGGAATCGCGGTGTGCCGCTGTTCCGGTGACCGGCACGGCAGGCTGACCGGGCCCCGGGCCGGGGGCCGGACCGAGAAGGGGGACCGAGATGACGTTCACGCCGATACCGGCGCCGCTCTACCAGCGCATCTTCGCGGTGCTCTCCCAGCGGATCAGCCAGGGCGGTTACGCGCCCGGCTCCCGGTTCGCCACGGAGGACGAACTGGTGGCGGAGTTCGGCGTCAGCAAGGCGACCGTCCGCAGAGCGGTCGGTGAGCTGGTCGCGCGTGGTCAGCTCGTCCGGCGACAGGGGAGCGGTACGTACGTCCGAGGCTCCGGGGACGACCCTGCGGCACGCGGCTTCGTAGGGTCCATCGGCGATCTGATCCGCGGTACGCCACAGCTGAAGGTCCTCGACGTGCACGTCGAGGACGACGTCTGGTTCCCCGCGAGCGTGCGGCAGGCCCTCGGCACGGACGCCGAGACGGGCACCGTCTACCGCACCAGGCGGCTGTGGGGGGATCAGCCCTTCGTGTACTCGGTCCACTACGTCGGTCCCACCGTCGCGGCGGTTCTCGGCCGTGCCGAGCTCGCGGAGGAGGGGCTGATGAGCCTCCTGCGCCGAGAGAACGTCGAGATGAGCGAAGCGGAGCAGACCCTGTCCGCGCGACTCGCGGACGTGGAGGTCGCGGACCGGCTGAACATCGGGCTGGGCGCCGCCGTCCTCTTCGCCGAGCGGGTCCTGCGCTCGCCCTCCGGACCGCTCGACTGCCTGCACAGCTGGTACCGGGGGGATCTCTACCGCTGGCAGGCACGGCTCGCCGTCGAGCCGGCCGATCGTTGAGTCCGCGTCGGCCCCGTCGGTCAGCGGGGATGGTCCGCGGCACGGACGCGTCGGCGGGGTTTGGGCCCGGCTTCACCCCGTGCGCCGGCGCATCGCTTTCCTTGCCCTGCGTTCCGCGTCCTCCGACGGCGTGGGGTCGCGAATCCGGGGTTCGTTCTCCGGGACCGGAGATCCGTACAGCGTTCCTTGGGATCGGGCTGACCAGGGCACTCGAGGTCTTGCGGGGTGTCCTTCAGCGGGAAATCATCGGTCGGACACCGGTGTGAGCCCGTACGGCGTCGGGGAAGGAAATGGAGTTGACCATGACTGACGAGCATGCGGTCGGAGGCTCGGATCCTCTCGAAGCCTCCTTCCGCGTCAAACCGAGTGTCGCGGTCAGCCGGGCCCTGGCTCTCCTCGATGCCTTCCTCGAGGCTGGGCACACCGTCAGTGTCACCGAACTGGCGCAGCGGACCGGGATCCCGAAGTCGACCGCCTTCCGCATCCTCGTCCAGCTCACCAAGAGCGGTCACGTCATCCGCAGCGGGAACAGCTACCGACTCGGCCTACGCATGTTCGAACTCGGAAACCACTTCGTCCACGCGCGTCCCGCCGGTCTGAGGGAGGTCGCGGCTCCGCTGCTGGGCGATCTCTTCCTCGAGCTCGGTGCGGCGGTGGGCCTGTCGGTCCTGGACGGCTCGGACGTCATCCTGATCGACCAGGTCACGAGTTCACGGAGCAGCATCGCCTCGTCCGTGGCCGGCGTACGGGAAGACGCGTTGACGACGGCGTCGGGCAAGGCGATGCTCGCCTTCGTCAACGCCGCGAACCGCGACCGTGCGATCGCGCAGCACCTCGAGCTCTCCCGCCGCACGCGGCACACCGTGATGCACGCCGGACGGCTGCGGGCGCAACTGCAGCTGACGCACGAGACGTGCCTCGCCTACACGCACGAGGAATACACCATGGGCGAGGGCGCCATCGCGTCTCCGGTCCTGGTGAACGGTCGCCCCATCGCCGCGGTCAGCGTCTCGGCGCCGAGCAGTCGCATCGACAAGGCCAGGGCGGACGGAGCGGTGCTGCGCACCGCGCGTCTGGTGGCCGGCCGGTTCATCCGCGCCCGCGAGCTCGCGGAGGACTACGGGCTCCAGGACGTCCACTGGGACATGGAGGCAGAGTTCCCGCCCGGCTATTCCTGAGAGGCCGTCGCGCCGCGCTCGTCGCGCCGCCGGCATCACAACGGCCCACGCAATGCTCGGCCGGACTCCCGGCCGAGCACTGCGTGACGGATTCGGAAGGCCGATCAGGCGACAGGGGACGGGGTCGCCGGCACCTGCGCCTGGTGGCCCTCGCCCACCTCTCCCTTCTGCAGTCGGCCCAGGACGATGATGCAGACCGTGCCGATCGCGAGGGGTACGGCCATCAGGTAGAACAGGCTCCCCGCGGACCAGCCGCCGTCGAGGAGGTACCCGATACTGATCGGCGAGACGATCGACACCAGCCGTCCGACACCGAGCATCCAGCCGACACCGGTGCCGCGCAGCGCCGCCGGGTAGGCCTCGGGTGCCACGGCATAGAAGCCAGCCACCGCGGCGACTGCGAGAACCCCCAGGAGGACCCCCAGGACGACGGCGAGCCAGGCGACACCGAACGTGGCCCCGTAGGCAACGGTGCCGACCACGCTGAGGGCCATGGTGACCTGCAGGATCCTCCTCGGCAGCACCCGTATCGCGACTGCCGCGAAGAGCAGGCTGCCGAGGATGCCGCCGAAGTTGAGGAAGGAGCCGACCGTGGTGCCCATCTGATCGTCACCGGTCGACTCCGCGGCCAGTTTGGGAATCCAGGAGTTCGCGAAGTAGTAGGCCGCCATCAGGCAGGCGTAGCCGAGCCACAGTACGAGTGTCTTGCGCCCGGTGGCACCGGCGAAGACCGCAGTGACACCGAGGTGGGCACGCTCGACCTCGGTTACTTCGGGCAACTCCTTCAGGCTTGGCCGCCCCATCTTGTTGAGGACGGTGTTGACCCGTTCGAGGGCGTTCTTGGGACGGCGGGCCACCAGGAAGTCGATCGACTCCGGAAGAAACGCCCATGACACGACGAGCATGACGAGAGCCAGGACCGCACCGGCCACGAACATCGACTTCCAGCCGGCCGGCTGGACGAGCAGGCTCGCGGCCACGCCGGCCAGGGTGGCACCGATCGGAAATCCGGTGGCGTAGATCCCGACCACCGTTCCGCGACGGCGATCGGAGGCGAACTCCGAGACATACGCGTTGAGCTGCGACATCGCTCCGATGCCGAACCCGGTGAGGAACCGGGCCACGATCAGGACGGCCACGTTCGGGGCCACCGCGGCGAGCACCATACCGACCAGCACGATGGTCACCGAGATGGTCGTCAGCGGTCGGCGGCCGAGGCGGTCACCGACCGGGCTGAACAGGATCGCACCCGCGGCCATACCGAAGAGGCTCGCGCTGAGCACGATCCCGAGCGTCGCATCGCTCACGCCCCACGCGTCCGCCATCGGCTTGGCGGTGAACGCCATCATCGCGATCTCGAAGCCGTCCATGATGATCAACGCCATCGCGACTGCCACGGCGCGGATCTGGAGACCGGTCATTCTGGACGACCGGACTTCAGCCAACACATCCATCGAACATCCTCTTCTCCGGTCGCATCCCGGACCTGGATCACCATGTGGCCGAGACGCGATCGATAAGACGGTCACCTTCCCGCGAGGTGAAGTGAGGCCACACGTTGGCTGTACCACGGTGGTTGGCTCGATTCTGCTGTGCCACCAGGTGGCCGCTGTCACAAAACAGGGGTCAATGTCCGTTCGATGGCCCTCGCGGACAGGCGTAGACGGTTGACGAAGGCGATGATTTCGGCCCCTGAGGAGCTTCCTGGGAGCCCGGACAGGCGCAGGACGAGAACAACGTTCTCATCGGCGTCGCAGACCGGCACCGACACCTGCAGAACGCTGTACGACCGATCGGGCATGATCTGCTCCGGCTCGTGGAACGCCGCCATCCGGCGCAGCGCCTCCAACAGACGCCGTTCGTTGTCCGGGGTGCGTGCCGGCTCGCTGAACGCGTCGACGAGCTCGTCGAGCAGTGCGGTCGCGAGCGGACCGTGCAGGGTCAGGGACCAGCCGCGCTCCTGGGTCCGGCGCAGTTGGACGGCGGCGGCCTCCCGCACCTGTGGTGCCGAAGCCGGCACACGGTCGAGCCATTGCCCGGCCGAAGGAGCCCCGGGATGCCCGACCAACAGCATTCCCAGGGGCGGCGCGAAGGGCAGCCGGGTTCCGGGAGGGGGCGAGGAGGTTCCGCCGGAGGAGCCGGCCGTGGCCACGAACGCGAACTCGTCGCCGAGCGGCGCGAGCAGGCTCACCTCCGCCCCCAGCTCCGAGGCCAGCCGCTCCAACTCCAGGCGACCGCGTTCGGCGACGCCGACGGCCGCGGCGAGGGAACGGTGGTCGGAGGTCATCAGCAGGCCCGGCGTGAAGCGGCCGTACCCACGCTGGAAGAACAGCAGCGGCAGACAGTCGCGCTCGGCGGCGAGCGACTGGATGGCGCCGAGCGCGAAGTAGTGGTCGCCCACCTCGATGACATCGGCCCAGGTGCATTCGATCCAGGCGGTCACGCCCTCGATGACGGGAGCACCGTTGGGCGCGGCGCGCCACCGCAGGCCGCGGAACTTCTCCTCCGGGGGCCGCATGAACGACCCGCACACGTCGCTCTGGTCGGCGGCCAGGATATTGACACAGAAGGACGCGCACTCGCGCAGTGCGGTGAAGGTCCGCGACGTCTTCATCGGCATGAACGAGACCAGCGGCGGCTCCATCGACACGGAGCTGAACGTTCCCACCACCATCCCGAGAAGTGTGCCGTCGGGCGCGCGTCCGGTGACGACGGCGACCCCGGTGGGGTAGTTACCCAGCACCTGCCTCATGACCTGGGGGTCGATGGCCTCAGGGGCGGACGTGGACAGCACGGAGGCGTCAGGAGGCATCGGTTCTTGTCCTTTCGTGAGCGGTCGAAGCACCTGAGGAGGTGCTGGAGGAAGTCAGCTCCGGCGTGACGGAGACGTACGACTCGTCCCTGGAGCCATCGAGATGGTGCAGGCTCAGGCGATGGGAGCCCACGCCCAGCAGGGCGGCGGCCAGGACGAGGAGCGCGGCGGCACCGAGCACGGTCGTCCGCAGACCGAGCCAGTCCCCGATTCCGCCCTGGGCGGCGGCCCCCAGGGAGACGGAGCCGGTGTAGACGATGACGTTGATGGACAGCACCCGTCCGCGCACCTGGTCGGCGACCAGCATCTGTATCGTGTTCTGTCCGACGGACAGGGCGAGAAGGAAGAAGACACCGACACCGATGGTGGCGAGGGTCGCGGTCAGGAGGCTGGGCGCCAGCCCGAAGACGGCGAAGGTGACGCCGTAGCCGCACATCGCGATCGCCACGACGGTCGAACGCCTCATGATCCGCAGCATGCGGCCCAGCACGGGCACGCCCGCCAGGGTTCCGGCACCAAGACCCAGGTTGAGGAGGGCCACGCCGAGCGCACCGGAGTCGAACACCTGTTCCGCGAAGGTGATCACGTGTTGGAAGATCGGCATGCCGAGGCTGCCCACCAGGAAGACGACCGTCAGGGCCGTCATCACCCCCGGGGAACCCCAGGTGTAGCGCAACACCTCACGGAAACCGCCGTCCGCGACGCGATCCTTGCGGGCTCGTCGCGGCTGTGGGTTGACCGGTTCGGTGACCAGCAGGACCACCACGACCACGAGCACCATCACGAAGCTGACGAAGAAGGCGACCGCCGGGCCCGCCCAGAACAGCACCAGACCCGCCACGGCAGGGCCCAGCGAGCGGGCGAGGTTGAACTGGATGGTGTTCAGCGACGCGGCCGAGTCGAGCGCCTCACGCGGCACGTAGTCGTTGACCAGCGCCTGCCAGCTCGGCATCGAGATGCCCTGGGCGCACCCCGTCAGCACCGCGAGGCCCACGAGCAGCAGCGGGTCGTGCCGGCCCGACCACCAGCACACGCACATGGCGAGCGCCACCAGCGAACGGGCCAGCTGCGTGACCATGACCAGCCGGCGGCGGTCCAGCCGGTCGGCCGCCACGCCCGCCCACGGACCCAGCACCATGATCGGGACGAACTGCGCCGCGGTCGCGAGACCGACCCAGAAGGCGCTCCCGGTGAGCTGGAGGAGGACGAACGGTACCGCCAGCGACTGGAACCAGCCGCCCGCGCTGGCCAGGAAGGCCCCCAGCCAGAACTGCACGAAGGGGCGGTGCCTCAGCGCCGACGCCAGGGAGTCCCCACGAGCCGGGCCTGCCTTGGCAGGGTCAGCCATAGAGCCGCTTCGAACGGTCGACCGCCGCGGTGCGCTCGGCTTCGCTGAGCAGGAAGGTGGCGGCCGCCGGGTTGCCCATCTCGAGGTTGGCCGCGGTGGCGGCCGCGAAGTCGGTGTTCTGGGTGAAGTGCTGACGGGCCACGATCAGATCCCGGTACAGCCGCGACAACGGGTTCAGCTCGTGCACCACCCGCGCCGACATGGTGGGCATCAGCTGCTGGGCGACGTACAGCGCGGCTTCGGCGGTGCGTGCGGCGTCGTAGATCCCCCGCGCGGCCTCGAGGTCGCCCGGCACCTGGCCCAGTTCGGCAAGCCGGTAGCCCTCGTCGAGGATCCGCAGGGCGACCTTCTGCTGGTCGTCGAGGCGCACACGCACGTCGTTCGTGCGCAGCAGCTCGACCCGGTCCTCGCTCAGCTTCGCGTTGTCGAAGCGGCGCGTGAACTTCTTCAGCTGGTCGACGTACTCCTCGTAGAACGCCCAGCCGGCGCCCAGCGCGGGCGCGCCGGCGACGAGGTTGTAGAGGTAGCCCTGCGGCACGCGGTACAGCGGGCCGTCGTTCTTCTTCAGACCGGGACCGGCCTGGGCCAGCAGAATCTGGCGGTCGAGCGCCCGGTGCGCGGGGACGAAGACCTGGTCGAGCTCGACGGAACGGGACCCGGTCCCCCGCATGCCCAGCACGAACCAGTCGTCGATGATCCGTCCCTCGGCCAGCGGCACGACGAAGTTGTGCATCAGCGGCTTGCCGTCGACCTCCACGCTGGCGCCGAGGATGACCCACGACGCGTGGGTGACGCCCGAGGAGGACTTCCACGAACCGTTGAGGATGTAGCCGCCCTCGACGGGGGTGGCGGTGCCGTGGGGCGCGTACGAGGAGGACAGCAGGGTCGTCGGGTCGTCACCGAACAGCTCGTCCTGCAGCTGCTCGGTCATGTGCGAGACCTCCCAGTTGTGCACGCCGAGCAGCATCAGAACCCAGCCGGTCGACGTGCAGGACTTGGCGACCTCGATGACGGCCTCGACGAACTCGACCGGGTGCGCCTCCTCGCCGCCGTACCGGGCCGGCTGGAGGGCTCGCGTCAGTCCGCAGTCGACCATGGCCTGGACGGCCTCGGCGGCCACCACACGATGGGCGTCGTTGTCGGCCGCGTACTTCGCGACGACGGGAGCGATCTCCCGGGCCCGGTCAACCAGCGAGGTGCGGTGGTGCGCACGAACAGTGGCTCCGGTCGGCGTGGTCATGACGGTCTCCTTGGTGGTCGATGGCTCATCGGTGCCGGTCCGGGCTGATCCGCGATGACGGAGCAGGTTCCGGTCGCTTCGTGGATCAGCTGGTGAAGGGGGCGTCGGTCGGGATGTCGACGAGATCGGGGTTCGGTGGGCGGCGCGTGGAGATGCCCGCGGCCCGGGCGGTTTCCCAGGAGACCTTGCCGTCGCGGAAGAACTCCAGGAACACCTGGTGGTGCAGTTCCGGGCGGTCGGTCTGGCCCTGGTGACCGGTGTTCTCGGGGTAGAAGTACTGGACGTTCGGCAGGGCGTCCTCCTGAAGGTGCGCCGCCTCGACGGCGTACAGGACGTCCCTGTCGCCGAACATCGCGATGCCCGGGATCGTCGCCTTGTCCAGGCGCCCCTTGGTGGTGAGCCGGATCAGCTCGTTCGGGTCGGTGGGCCGCAGCACCCGGCCCATGTTGAGGTCGTAGTAGTCGCGGTTGCGGTTGGCGGCCGCGGTGCGCATGCTGACGAGCTCGTCGGTGACACCGGACCGGTCGACGACCATGGACTCGATCATGGCGCGCATCATGGTCTCGGAGCCGTCGTAGGTTCCGCCGCTGCCGGGCAGCGGGCCCTGCTTGGCGCGGTTGTCGACGGCACGCATCTCGTCGCGGGTGACCAGGTCGCCGATCATGCCGGCGATGACGGCGAACCGCTCCACTCGCTCGGGGTGCGCCACGACGTAGTTGACGCTTGTCTGGCAGCCCATCGAGTTGCCGCCCAGGCAGAACGTGTCCAGCGCGACCGCGTTGACGAAGTCCTGCAGGTAGTCGACCTGTCCGCCCTGCCCGTAGGCGTAGAAGCGACCTGGATCCTCGGTCAGGCCGAACCCGGGGAAATCGGGGCAGTACACGCGGAAGCCGTGCGCGCCGAGGAACGGGGCCATGTAGCGGAAACCCGCGGAGCCCGATGAGCCGGGGATGCCGCCGTGCAGCAGCACGACAGCCGGGCCAGCCTCACCTGAGGTCGAATAGTGCGCCTTCACACCCGACTGCAGCCGGACGAACCGGCTGAGCAGTCCCGGGACCTTGATCTCGTGCTCTTCGGTCAGAGCCACTGCCCCCTCCTTCGCTGGTGGACGTCTCGGGGAACGTCGGCCAGTCTTGAGGCAAGTGCGTGAGATCGCCCACCGCGAGATGCCAACAGGTGAAACCCGGTGACTCGGAATCAGCCATTCCGGTGCGCTCGTGGCAGTGACACCGACATCGGTGGCGCGACCACGTGAGTCTTCCCTCGTAGCGTGGAGACCATGACTGCAGGGGAAGTTGAGAGTCATGGCAGAGAAGCGACGGAAGTTCGAGCCGGAGTTCCGTGAGGGGGCAGTACGGATCGTGACGGAGACCGGCAAGTCGGTCCCGGAGGTCGCAAAGGACTTGGGGATCAACGAGACCACGCTGGCCAGCTGGGTGTCCCGGGCCCGCCGCACAGGGAGTGCGCCGGCCGGTACGAGTGACGAGCTGGAGCGGCTGCGGCGGGAGAATGCTCAGCTCAAGCGGGACAACAAGGAGCTGGCGATGGAGCGTGAAGTCCTCAAACGCTGCATGGTCCTGTGGGTGAAGTAGCCGTGGGGGACCCGGCCGCCGCCGTCGGGGCGATCAGCGACCTCAGGACCGAGCACGGCATCCCGCACAGCGTCGCCTGCCACGCCTTGGGCGTGAGCGAGCCGTGGTTCTACAAGCACCGCAACCGCGAACCCACCGGCAGGGAAGTACGCCGCCAACAGCTGGCCGAAGCGGTTACGGAGGAATTCACCAAGTCCGGCGGCACTTACGGATCTCCGAAGATCTGGATCACGCTGGTGCGTCAGGGCTGGCGGGTCTCGGTGAACACCATCGCAAAGCTCATGGCCGAGCTCGGCCTCGTCGCCCGCAAGGTCCGCAGGCGGAGCGGGCTGACCCGGCCCGGGAAACGGCCGACGAGCCCGGACTTCGTGCACCGCGACTTCACCGCCGAAGAGCCCGACCTGGTCTGGTGCGGGGACATGACGGAGATCGTCACCGGAGAGGGCAAGCTGTATCTGGCCACGGTCATCGACCTGTTCTCGCGGCGCCTGCTGGGCTACGCGACGGGCGCCCGCCACGACGCGGACCTGGTCGTCGCCGCGCTGCACATGGCCGCCGCGACCCGCAGCGGGGACGTCCGTGGCGTGATCTTCCACAGCGACCGCGGCAGCGAACCCAGGCTCAACCGGTCGTCGCAACACCGGCTTGTGGGATCAAGAGTAGATGCTCGTTGAGGGCTTCGGCGGACGTCTTCCAGCCTATGGGACGCGTCGGCTCCTGCTTCGACAACGCCGTCAGCGAGGCGTTCAACAGCGTCTTGAAGGTCGAGTACGTCCACCGGCACGCCTTCACTACCCGCACCGAGGCCCGGATCAGGATCGCGACCTGGATCACCGACTTCTACAACACGCGTCGGATACACAGCGTGTGCGGGTTCAAAAGCCCGATCGACTACGAACACGACTACCGAGCCGCCCTCACCGAGGAGCTGGCTGCATAGGAAGGTCTCCACTATCCGAGGGGATTGACAGTTGCGGCGGCCGGCTTCCCGGGCCGGTGCCCGCCGCGGCGTCACGGCTCCCTGGCCGCTCGTGGCGGGGCCCCGGCCCCGGGGAATCAGTTCGTGCCGCGGCCCAGGCGGGAGGCGTACGGGAGTGCGCCGTCGGCGGTCACGCCCACCTCCAAGCGTCCGACCTTCTCGACCTCCATGGCGATGCGGTCGCCGTCGGCCAGTGGGCCCACGCCTTCCGGGGTGCCGGTGGCGATGACGTCGCCGGGCATGAGGGTCATCACGGAACTGGCGTACTCGATGAGCCGCGGCACGCTGTAGATCATCAGGGAGGTCCGGCTGTGCTGACGCGACTCGTCGTTGACCCAGCAGCGCAGTTCCAGGTCATCGGGGTCGCCGACCTCGTCCCTGGTGACGACGAACGGGCCGATCGGAGTGAAGGTGTCAAAGGACTTGCGGGTGGAACGGTCCTCGGTCGAGCGGATGGTGATGTCCAGAACACAGGTGTAGCCGAAGACGTAGTCGAGTGCCTCCTCCCGGCTCACGTTGCGGGCCCGCCTGCCGATGACGACTCCGAGTTCGGCCTCCTGGTCGGTGCGCACGTCGCTGTAGGGGAGCCTGACGAGTTCGTCCGGGCCGATGACGGAGGACGCGGCCTTCAGGAACAGACCCCACTCGGCGATGGTGTTCGGGTTGTTCATCTCGGCCACGTGCGCCCGGTAGTTGGCCGGCGCGCCGATGATCTTGTGCGGCCGGGGCAGGGGGGCGGACCAGGCCACCTTCTCCGGGTCGATCCGGCGGGAGTCGCGCAGTGCCTCCGGGGCGGCAAGGACGTGGCCGAGGTCCTGCTCCAACAGCCGTTGCAGCGGGCCCTGTGGTGTGTCGGGGCCCGGGACCAGGTCCGTCACATCGATAACTTCCGTGTCCGTCGAGACCGCGAGGCGGTTCCCGTCGAAGACTCCAAGACGCATCTGCGCCTCCTTCTCTTCCGACCCTTGAACGGTCGGCTCCGGCGGTGAGGCGGCCGCAGGGCGGGGGTGCGACCAAAGCCCTGAAGATTCATCCGCTGATCAGGATGACTGGAGGATAGGGCCGGTCGGCAGGGGGCGCAATGGTGCTGTCGAGGTCCTTTTGGTCGACAGAAAAGGGCTGGAAGGCCCTTGAAAAAGGTTGCTGCACACCTCTGGTGCGACCACGGGGAGCCATGTACGTTGCAGCTGATTCATCCGGAGAAGCGGATGACTGAATTTCTTGTCGGGTCGGTGCGAGCCGCGTCGACCGCATCGACCGACCTTTGCCCGTCCTTCCTTCCAAGGGGGTGACCGCATGCTGGAAAAGTCCGGATTCGACGGCCTGGGAGTCGTCGTCACGGGAGCCGCCGCCGGAATCGGCGCCGCGACCGCCGAGGTGCTCGGCGGACTCGGTGCGCACGTCCTGGCCATCGACATCGACGCCGACGGTCTGACCGAACTCGCCGCACGTCTGGCCGGTTCGGGTGCCGCCTGCACCGTTGTCGAGGCCGACCTCACCGACCGGTCCGACGTGGAGCGGATCCCCCGGGCGGTGGACGAGTCCGGGATCGTGATCAAGGGACTGGTCAACAACGTCGGGGTCAACAGCCGGCGTTCAATCCAAGACCTGGACCCGGAACAGTGGGACCGGGACCTCGCCCGCAACCTCACCAGTGCCTACCTGCTCACCCGGGCACTGCTGCCGGCGCTGCTCGCGGCACCGCGCGGCGGGTCGGTCGTGAACGTCTCGTCGACACACGCTCTGGCCGCCAACCCGGCGGCGCTGGGCTACGCCACCACCAAGTCAGGACTGCTGGGCTTCACCCGGCAGTTGGCCGCCGAGTTCGCGGACCGCGGTCTGCGGGTCAACGCGGTCTGTCCCGGACTGACGATGACCACACGGATCGCCGACCGGGGCATCTCGCAGCCGCAGGAACGCCTACGGGACCGGCTCCTCGGCGGCAGGTTCGCCGAACCCGAGGAGGTCGCGAACGGTATCGCGTTCCTCGCCTCGGACGCCGCCTCGTACATCACCGGCGTGACCCTGCCGATCGACGGTGGCTTCACGGCCCGTTGACCCGGGCGGTCGCATGCGGTTTCACCGCCCGTCCACCCGGCCCGTCGAGGGCGGCTTCACCGCCCGTCGACCCGGGCGGGTCCTTTCGACACGGCCAGAACCCAACCAGAGAGAGGTGCGTTCCATGACCACAGCGACGACCGGGGCCCTGTCCCCGGGCCAGGTCGACGATTACCGCCGGAACGGCTTCCTGTTCCCGCTGGATGCCATGACGGCCGATCAGGCGGCTTCCTACCGTGCGAAGCTGGAGGCGTTCGAGGCCGAATACGGCGAACGTGGCTCAGCCATCCTGCGCTCGAAGGCCCACCTGGTGCTCCCCTGGGTCAACGAGCTGATCCGGCTGGAGCTCGTGCTGGACGTGGTCGAGAGCCTTCTCGGCCCCGACATCTACTGCTGGGGCTCCTCCTTCTTCATCAAGAACCCGCACCACCCCGGATATGTGGCCTGGCACCAGGACGCCCCGTTCTCCAGCATCCCGAAGGGCGGGGAGATCATCACCGCCTGGATCGCGCTGGCGCCCAGCATGGTGGAGAACGGCTGCCTGAAGGTGGTCGCCGGCACCCACACCAAGGAGGCCGAGCACACCTTCAACAGCGACGACTCCAACATGCTCTCCCAGGGGCAGGAGATCGCCGTCGACGTGGACGAGAACGACGCCACGCTGATCCAGCTCCGGCCCGGGCAGTTCTCGCTGCACCACCAGTTCATCTTCCACGGCTCAGGGCCGAGCCACAGCGACGAGCGGCGCATCGGCATCGCCGTCCGCTACATGAAGCCCTTCAATCGGGAGGAGGGCACCACCGACACCGCCACTCTGGTGCGCGGCAACGACCCGTACGGGACCTTCATCCCCGAGCCGGTACCGACCGCCGACATGGCCCCCGAGTCCGTCGCCTACCTCGACGAGCAGCTGGTCAGCCGGCACGGAGACCGCTACCGCAAGTGACCCGCCGGGCGGGGCTGTCGCGCCGTACGGCACAAGCCCCGCAGGGACCGCCCCGCCCGTTCGCGTGAGCGCCGGCCGCCCGGGGCCGTCCCGCCCCGCGCGTGTCCGCCGCCCTTCCCTGTCCTTCCCGCACGCGTCAGCCGTGGGACAGACGGGGCCACCGCCCCCCACTCCCCCCACTTGCCCCCCGAGCGATGGTGCCGGCTCCGTCCTCCGCGACGAGCACGCCCGAACACGGCGCGGCACCGAAAGACCGACACCGGCTGTGAAACAGCCTCGCGACGAGAGGTATAGAAACATGGAGTACCGCCCGCACCGGACCGGTGTGCTCACCGTGGCCGTCCTCGCCTCCCTGGCTGTGCTTACCGCCTGCGGAAAAGGCGGGCCGGGGGTGAAGGCCGGCGAGGTCGCCGCCACCGGTGAGACCCTGGTGGCCGCGGCCGCGAAGGAGGGCCAGGTCGTCTTCTACTGTTCCCTGACCCCCGCCTCGTGCGAAGCACTGGCCAAGGGGTTCGAGAAGGAATACCGGGGAGTCTCCGTCAAGGTCCTCAGGGCGACCAGCCCCGACCTCTCGGCGCGGTACGCGACCGAGAAGAAGTCGGCAGCCGAAACCGCCGACGTCATCCTGCACGCCGATGTCCCGTTCATCCAGACGGCCCTCAAGGAAGGGCTCGTCACGTCCTTCAAGGACGCCGGATTGCTGCCCGCCGACCACCCCGAGAAGTGGCTCCTCGACAGCGAGGGGATCGCCGGCACGCCGTACATCGTCGACGCCCTCGGCATCGGCATCAACACCGACCTGGTGAAGCCTCAGGACCGCCCGAAGTCCTGGGCCGACCTGGGCGACCCCAAGTGGAAGGGCAAGATGAACGGCCCGCACAAGGACGGCTCCGGCTACGCCACCTACTACGGCACCGTCGACGACCACGTCGACGGCTTCCTGGAGAGCCTGAGCAAGCAGGAGATCTTCCCCGACCCCGGCGGCATGGTCAGCCTGACCGAGTCGCTGGCCGCCGGTCAGTACGCGATCCAGAGCGTGGCCAGCAAGGCCGCCATCGACAACGCCAAGGCCAAGGGCGCGCCGGTCGACATCGTCTTCCCGGAGCCCGGCGCCACGGGCCCGGCCTTCGCCTACACGCTCAACCCCGAGCCCGGCCACCCCAACGCCCAGAAGCTGTTCGCCGGCTACGTCCTGTCCGAGAAGGCCGGCCAGGCGCTGCACGGCGCCAACAGCGCGATAGCCACGCCCCAGGTGGAGACCGAGTTCGAACTGCTGCACCCCAACCTCGAGTACTACCGGCCCGCCAAGGTCGAAGAGGTCTCCAAGATCCTCAACGGTGGCAGGTGAGCGGGCATCATGAGCGAGAACTCCGTCATCGACGCCGAGCGGACCCCCGCGTCCGCCGGCCCGCCAGATGTCCCGGTGCGCCCCCTGAGCGCTCCACGTCGCAAAGCCTCCCCCACCGCCTTCCGTCTCGTCGTCCTGCTGATGGCGGCCGGAGTGGCGCTGCTGATCGGCTATCCCCTGGTGCGGATCGTCCTCGGTCTGGTGTGGGTGGACGGCACACTGACCTTCTCGGCCGTCTCCGAGACCCTGGCCCTGCCCGGGCTGGGTGACACCCTGCTCGACACGTTCATCGTGACCGGCAGCTCCGTCGCGCTGGCCCTGGTCATCGGTTCGGCCTTCGCCTGGCTCAACGAGCGGACCGACGCCCGGATGGGCGTCCTCACCGACGTGCTCCCCGTCGTCAACTTCCTGATGCCCGGCATCGCGACGGCGGTGGGCTGGCTGCTGCTGATGTCCTCGGACGCCGGATACGTCAACAAGGTCATCCGCGCGGTGGCCAACGGGGTGTTCGGGGCGAACCTGACCTCCGGGCCGTTCAGCGCCAACTCCTGGTACACCGTCATCGGCGTCTACACCCTCACCCTGGTCCCGTTCGTCTACCTGGTGGTCTCGGCCGGGCTGCGCAACCTGGACTCGCGGCTGGAGGAGCAGTCCCGGATGTGCGGGGCCGGTGTGTTCACAACCCTGGTCCGGGTGACGCTGCCCGCGCTGCGCCCGAGCCTGCTCAGCGCGGCCTTCCTGGCCGTGTGGTTCGGCTTCGCGGTCTTCTCGGTACCGGTGGTGCTCGCCGAGCCGGCGGGCATCCAGATGCTGTCGGTGGAGATCGTCCACCTGCTCACCTCCTCCTACCCGCCCCAGACCGGTGCGGCGATCGGGCTGAGCAGCCTGGAACTGGTGGTGCTGGGCGTGATCTGGCTGCTCCAGCAGCGGTCCCTGCGCGGCGGCCGTACGGCGGTGATGGGCGGCAAGGGATCGGGCACCGAGCGCATCCCGCTGGGCCGGCTGCGTGGGGTGGCTCGGGCGGCGATGCTGCTCTACCTGTTCTGCGCCGTGCTCCTCCCCGTGGGCGCGCTGACCCTGGTCACCCTCAACGGCTACTGGGGCGACCCCTCCTGGGAGAACTTCGGCCTGGGCTCCTTCTGGTCGATCCTCACCGACCCCGCCAACCAGCAGGCGATCGTGAACAGCCTCCTGTTCGCTCTGGTCACCGCGACGGTCGCGGTCGTGATCGGCGGCGGCATCGCCTGGCTGTCGGTCCATTCCCCGGGCACCGTGGCGAAGGCCGCCGCGGTCGTGTCCAAGGTCCCGGCCGCCATCCCACCGGTCGTCGTCGCGGTGGGCATGGTGCTGGCCTTCGCCGGAGAGCCGTTCTTCCTCGGCGGCACCGCCCTGATCCTGCTGATGGGCTTCCTGGTGGTCGCGATGCCGGAGGCATCCATCACCTCGGAGGCCGCCGCCGGCCAGGTCGGTAAGGAACTGGGGCAGGCGTCCTCGCTCTCTGGGGCCTCGCAGGGACGCACCTTCCGGTCCGTCTACCTCCCCCTGATGCTGCCGGGCCTGGCCGCCGGCTGGACGCTGATCTTCGTCCGGATCATGGCGGACGTCGAGGCCTCGGCCCTCCTGGCGAGCACCGGGACGCCGGTGATCGGCTTCCAGCTCCTGGCCATCTTCGAAGGTGGCGGCGGATACGCCGAACTGGCGGCGCTGGCCCTCTTCGTGTCCCTCGTCTCCATGGTGATGGTGGCGGTGGTCCTGAGCGCCACCTCGATGTGGCAGGCACGCAGAAACCGTCAACAGTCCTAGAAGGAGAGCCGTCATGGCGAATGTCGTATCCCTGGACACGGGAGACGTCACGGCCCGCGAGGCCGCCGCGCACCCTCCGGCACCGGCCGCTCCGGAGCCGGCGCTCAGGATCAGGGGCGTCCGCAAGATGTACCGCCGCAGCGACGGGGAGTCGGTGCCCGCCGTCGATGACACCACCCTGGACATCCACGAGGGTGAGGTGCTGGTGCTGCTCGGTGCCAGCGGCTGCGGGAAGAGCACCTTCCTGCGGTGCATCGCCGGTCTGGAGAAGCCCGACGCCGGAAGCATCGAGAGCCGCGGGAAGATCCTGTCCTCCGCCGAGGACGGTGTCTTCGTCCCGCCCGAGCAGCGCGACATCAGCATGATCTTCCAGTCGTACGCGCTGTGGCCGCACATGACCATCTTCAAGAACGTCGCCTACCCGCTGACCACGGGCCACCACAAGGGCCTGACCCGGGAGCAGATCCGGGAACGGGTGATGGACGTGCTGGAGATGATGGGCATCGCGCATCTCGCGGAACAGCACCCCGCGCAGATCAGCGGCGGCCAGCAGCAGCGCGTCGCGCTGGCCCGGGCACTGGTCAAGGACTCCGGGATCGTCCTGTTCGACGAGCCGCTGTCCAACGTCGACGCCCGGGTGCGTGACCAGTTGCGCGTAGAGATCCGGGAGATGCAGAAGCGCCTGGGCTTCACCGCGGTCTACGTCACCCACGACCAGGAGGAGGCGATCGGGATGGCCGACCGTATCGCCGTCATCGACCACGGGGTCGTGGCCCATGTCGCCACTCCGCGCGAGGTCTACCTCAGGCCGGCCAACCTCAGGGTGGCGCGGTTCATCGGCAAGCTCAACGAGGTGGAGGGCACGGTCACGGCCGTCCGGGGCGACGGCAGCGTCACGGTCGCCACCGCGCTGGGCGACATCGAGGCCGCCACCGGACAGGACGGCCTGCGCACCGGGCAGGAGATCGCCGCGGTCTGGCGGCCCGACCGCACGGTCCTCAACGGCGCCGACGGCGGCGGGAACTGCTGGCCGGGGACGGTGCGGACCTCGGAGTTCTACGGATCCTTCACCGACAGCCGCATCACGCTGGGGGACCGGGACCACGAGGTCATGCACTGGGCGACGGGGGACGTGCCCCTGGAGACGGGCGGCTCCGTGCGGCTCTCGGTCGCGCCGTCCGACGTCAGGGCGCTGGCGCGGTAGCCGAACGGCTGTGCCGACGACCAGAACGCTGGCGTTCCGGACGGGAGAGACTTCTTTCTTCCGGAACGTCCGCCGAGAGAATTCCGTCCACCCACGTGCCGGTTTATCCGGCTGTTACTATGCAGGGTTGAAATGCTCCGTGACCTCTTAGGGGAATGATGCAGCACACGCCACCCCCCGCTCCTCTGTATCAGCGAGTATTCGGGGTGATCTACCAGCGGATTCGTCTGGGTGATTACCCGGCGGGAGAAGCACTGCCCACCGAGGACCGGCTCGTCGCCGAGTTCTCGGTGAGCAAGGCGACCATCCGCAAGGCCGTGGACGAGCTCATCGCCCGCGGACTGGTGTTTCGCCGGCAGGGGAAAGGCACGTTCGTGTACGGGGACGCGGAAGAGAAGATCGGCAGTGTCTTCCGGGGGTCCCTGCTCGACCTCATCTCCGGTACGCCGCGCATGCCGCTCCATGACGTCGGGGTGGAGATCGGGGTCCGTTTTCCCGCCTCGGTCCGCGCGACCCTCGGCACCGACCGGGAGACCGGCAACGTCATCTGGAACCGGCGTACCGCCGGCGGCACGGTGTTCGTCTACTCGACCCATTATCTGGCCCCGCAGATCGAGCACTTCGCACGGGACCCCCGCCTGCGCACCGACGGGCTGCTGACGGTGCTGCACAGCGACGGGGTGGCCATGGAGGGAGCCGAGCAGCGGGTGTCGGCGCAGCTCGCCGACACCGAGGTGGCCAGGCATCTGGAGACCGAACTGGGTGCGCCGGTGCTGTTCTCCCAGCGGATCCTGAGCTCCGTGGACGGCCCCATCGACGTACTGCACAGCTGGTACCGCGGTGATCTGTACGAATGGCGTTCACGCCTGGACATCAGGGGTGACGGTGGCGTGGTCATGGTGCCCGAGGAAAGCTGACGCCCTGCGCGCCGGATAACGCAGGAACACGAGAAAGCGCACTTTTCTCCAGCCTTCTGGAAAGGGTGTGCAGGTTCGACGCTGCCTTTTCCGGTGATTTCGACGGCGTTTTTTTATGGCCCGGTACCCGGGTGCCCGAATCAGAGGAGTGGAGGAAATATGACGACGGTGGAAAACCGAACCGATTCCCCGGCCGATTCACCGGCGGACTTCTACGAGAGGCTGGCCGGGGCGCATGTGGTGCCGCTGTGGCGGGTCCCGGGCACGGACGCTCCGGAGCCCGAACCGGCCGAGGTCCCGCACGTGTGGCGCTGGCGGGAACTGATCCCCCTCATGGAGGAGGCCGGCCGCACCATCGACCTGGGCAGTGAGGCGGAGCGCCGGGCGCTCAACGGCGTCAACCCCGCCCGCCAGTGGGGCACGACGCACACCATGGTCGCCGGCTACCAGCTGGTCCTGCCGGGTGAGGAAGCCACCGCGCACCGGCACACCCCCGCCGCGGTCCGGCTGATGCTCGCCGGCCGGGGGCACACCACCGTCGAGGGCGAGCCGGTGCTGATGGAGCCCGGCGACCTGGTCCTCACCCCCGGATGGAACTGGCACGACCACCGCAACGCGGGCGACGAGCCCATGATCTGGCTCGACGGCCTCGACGTCCCCTTCGTCCGCGGTCTCAACGCCCAGTTCTACGAGGACTACGAGGACAAGCGGATGCAGCCGGCGCGGGTCGCCGAGGACGACAGCGTGGCGCGGTACGGCGCCGGCATCGTACCGGCCGGCCCGCGGACCGGCCGGGCGCACTCGCCCCTGATGAAGTACTCCTACGCCGCCACCCTGGAGAGTCTGGAGCGGCTGCGGGAGTCGGAGGGCGACCCGGAGCACGGGGTCACCGTCGAGTACACCGATCCGCAGACCGGTGGTCCGGTGATGCCCACCCTGGGCTGTGCCGCGCAGCTGCTGCCGGCCGGGCGCCGCACCCTCCGTCGCCGGCACACCTCCAGCACGGTGTTCTGCGTGACCCGGGGCTCGGGCCACAGCGTGATCGGCGGACGGCGCTACGACTGGGAGCAGAACGACTTCTTCGTCGTCCCCTCCTGGACCTGGTACGAGCACGTCGCGGCGGACGGAAGCCCGGACGTCACCCTGTTCGCCATGAGCGACCGGCCGATGCTCGAACCCTTCGGTCTCTACCGCGAACAGCTCGCCTGACCCATGACGACTCCAAGGAAAGAGGTCCCCATGGCCGGCCCGGAAAGCAGGCCGCACGTTCTCGTGATCGGCGGCGGAATCGGTGGCTTCACCACGGCCCTGGCGTGCGCCAGGCGCGGTATGTCGGTGCACGTCCTGGAACGCGCGCCGGAGATCAAGGAGATCGGCGCCGGGCTGCAACTCGGTCCCAACGCCGGCCGGCTGCTCGGCGAACTCGGCGTGTTCGACAGCGTGCTGCGCACCGCCGTGCTCCCGGAACGGTTCGTGATCCTGGACGCCTACACCGGCCGGGAGATCTACCAGGCACGGTTCGGGCAGGCGCTCGCCGAGCGGTTCGGCGCCCCGTACACGGTGATGCACCGCGCCGACCTGCTCGACACGCTGCTCCAGGGCAGCCTCGCCACCGGCCTGGTGACGGCCTTCACCGGCAAGGAGGTCGTCGGCGTCGAACAGGACGCCCGCGGCGCCACCGTCACCTGCGCCGACGGGTCGACCCACCCGGCCGACATCGTCATCGGCGCCGACGGCCTGCGGTCCGCCGTCCGCCGCGAGGTGCTCGACGACAGCGAGCCGGCCGTCTCCCGGTACGCCATCTACCGTGGCCCCGGACCCCGCCCCGAGGGGGTGCAGGACGCGGTCACCCTGTACGCGGGCGACGGGCTGCACCTGATGCAGTACCCGATCCAGGGCGGCGAACTGCTCAACAGGGTGGCCTCGTTCCGCAGCGTCCGCGGTGCGCCGGGCAGCGACACCTGGGCCACCCCGGAGGAGCTCTTCGAGAAGTTCGCCGACACCTGCGACCCCGTGCGGGAGGCACTGCACCACCTGGACCTCGGCAAGCGGTGGGAGCAGTTCGACAGAAAGCCCATGCCCGGCTGGGCCCAGGGACGCGTCGCGCTGCTGGGCGACGCCGCCCACCCCATGCGCCAGTACCTCGCACAGGGCGCCGGCCAGGCCATGGAGGACGCCGTCGCGCTCGCCGCCGCCCTCGCCGACAGCCCGGACGACCCGGTCACGGCGCTCAAGGAGTACGAGGAGATCCGCTTCCCGAGGGCCGCCGCGGTGCAGCGCAACACCCGCTTCTTCGGGGAGATGGTCCACCTGGGCGGCGTCGGCGCGGTCCTGCGCGACTTCGCGTTCAGCTCCCTGGCAGCGGACGACTACTCGCTCGCCGAGTGGCTCTACGGCACCGGCGGGGCGCCCGCCCCGCAGCCGCCCGCCCGGCTCGACTTCTACACCGAGGGGCAATGAAGTGACCATCGACCTGACCATGGCCTGCGGGCCCTACGACCGCACGGCGGCGCTCGCCGACGGCCGGGTGCGCGTCCCCGGAGTGGACCTCACCTGGCTGCCCTTGAGCGCCGAGGAGATCTTCTTCCGGATGGCGCGGCACGGCGAGTTCTCCGCCTCCGAGATGTCGCTGTCCTCGTACACGCTGACGCTGGAACGGGACCGGCCGTTCGTGGCGATCCCGGTGTTCCCCTCCCGCACCTTCCGGCACCACGCGGTGTACGTCCACGCCGACAGCGAATTCACCCACCCCGAGCAGCTCAAGGGGAAGACCGTCGGCATCCCCGAATACCAGATGACGGCCGCGGTGTGGATGCGGGGCATCTTCGACGAGCACTACGGGCTTCCGGTGGACTCGGTCTCCTACCGCACCGGGGGACTGCTGGAACCCGGCCGGACCGAGAAGCTGGCCATCCACGTCCCCGGCGTGGACATCACGCCGATCGCGGAGGGGCAGAACCTCTCCGACATGCTGGAGGCCGGCGAGATCGACGCCCTCTACACCGCCCGGGTGCCCCGCCACTTCACCGACGGCACCCGCCGGGTGCGCCGGCTGTGGGCGGACCCGGCCGCCGCCGAGAAGGAGTACTTCAAGCGGACCGGCATCTTCCCGATCATGCACACCGTGGTGCTGCGACGCGACGTCTACGAGCGCAACCGCTGGCTCGCCAGGGCACTGACCGACGCCTTCCAGGAGGCCAAGGAACACGCCGACCGGGCGCTCGGCGAGACCGTCGCGCTGTCCGGGATGCTGCCGTGGGGCCATCTGGCGGCGCAGTCGGCACGAGACGTCATGGGCGAGGACATCTGGCCCTACGGCCTGGCGCCCAACCACGCCTGCCTGACGGCCTTCCTGCGCTACCTGCACGAGCAGGGGCTCACCGGACGGCTGCTGGCCCCCGAGGATCTGTTCGCCCCGGAGACCCACGAGAGCTTCGTCGTGTAGTGGGCGGCGCGCGAGCGCCGCATATGACCTACCAATTGGGAGACGCTGATGAGCAGCGGTGAGTTCGCAACGCTTCTGAGCCCCTTCGCCATCGGTGGCAAGACGGTCCGCAACCGGATCATGCTCACCACCCACAACCCGAAGATGAGCGAGGAGCGTTACCTGCAGTACCTGGAGACCCGGGTCGCGGGCGGGGTCGGGATGGTCGGCATACCGGTCCTGAACGAGACCATCTCGACCCTGGCCTATGTCACGCCCGGCCAGCTCGACGGGATCTCCGCCCGGGACCTGGACGGCACCGCCGACCCCGAGACCGAGGAGGGCAGGGAGTTCTTCGACTCCCTCCTCCTGCCGCCGCTGCGGGCCCGCGCCGAGATCGCGCACCGACACGGGGCGCTGGTCTTCGGCCAGGTGGCCAACCGCGGCTCCATCCGGCTGCCCGAGACCTTCCAGGCGATGGTCTCGCCCAGCGGCATACCGGACCCGCACGTGCGGGCCCAGCCGCGCGAGATGACCACCGGCGAAGTGGAGCGGGTGGTGCGGCTGTTCGCCCGGTCCGCCTCGCGCATCCAGCGGGGCGGGCTCGACGGCGTCGAGGTGCACGCCACCCACGGCTACCTGGTCGAGCAGTTCCTCTCGCCGTCCACCAACCGTCGCACGGACCGCTACGGCGGCTCACTGGACAACCGGATGCGCTTCCTGACCGAGGTGCTCGAGGCGATCCGCGAGGAGTGCGGAGCGGACTTCCCCATCGGGATGCGCATCAGCGGCCTTCAGGCCCACCCCGGCGGGCTGACCACGGACGACATCGCGGCCGTCGTCAAGACCGTGGAGTCCTCCCTGGCCTACGTCAACATCACGGCCGGGACGATCGGCGCCCTGCACGACGGCGTGGTGCTCCCCTACGTCGCCTCCAGCCACTACGAGCCCGGCTTCAACGCGGACGCCGCGGCCACCGTCCGGGAGGCGGTCTCCGTGCCGGTGATCCTCACAGGCCGGATGAACGACCCCGCGCTGATGGAGGACGTGCTCCGCAGCGGTGTCGCGGACCTGGTGGGCACCACCCGCGCCCTGATCGCCGACCCGGAGTTCGTGAAAAAGACCGCGGCCGGGCGGGCGGACCGCATCCACAAGTGCATCGGGATCAACGAATGCCACTACCCCGACCGGGTCTCCTCCTGCCCGGTGAACCCGTGGGCGGGCCGGGAGCGCGAGCTGGACGTGCCTGCTCCCACCCGGCGCAAGCGGGTCCTGGTGGTGGGCGGTGGCCCCGCCGGCCTGATGTGCGCCCGCACGGCGGCGAGCCGGGGCCACTCGGTGGTGCTGGCGGAGAAGAAGGAGACGCTGGGCGGCAAGATCACCCTGCTCTCCCGTGACCCGCACCGCCGCGAGATGGCCTCGCTGATCGACGACCTCACCCGGGAGGTGGCGGAGGCCGGGGTGGAGGTGCGGCTCGGTTTCGAGGTGACCCTCGAGTCCGTGGCCGAGATCGCGCCGGACACGGTGGTCGTCGCCACCGGCGCACTCCCTGCCCTCCCGGACCTCCCCGGCCTGGAGGAAACCCGCGCCTACACCGCCCTGGACATCCTCGACACGGACCTCACGGAGCTGGGTGAGAACGTGCTGGTCGTCGGCGGCCTCAACGACCACCTCGCGCCGCTGGCCGCCGCCGACCTGCTGGCCGGCCACGGCAAGAAGGTCGTGCTGCTGTCGGAGTGCATCCTGCCCGGTCAGGCCGCCGAGCCGTCGATCCTGCACCTGCTGACGAAGCGGCTGCTGGAGAAGCACGTACGGATCGAGGCGCTCACCCAGCTGGTGAAGGGGGGAGCACGCCCGCAGGTGCGCAACGTCTTCTCCGGGGAGACCTCCGACATCGGCGCCTTCGACTCGGTGGTGTTCGCCACCGGCGCCGAGCCGGTCGACTTCCCCGAGACCGACGGCGAGTTCTACCGCATCGGCGACTGCCTGGCGCCGCGACGGCTGGTGCATGCCACGCTCGACGGCGCCCGTATCGGCTCCCGTCTCTGAGGGGGCGCCGGAAGGCGGGCAGGGGCCTGGCGATCCCTGCCCGCCTTCCGGCGCCAGCCGGATCAGCCCTCCGTGAGATGTCTTGGTGATGGCGACGCTGCCGGCGTCAGGCTCGAAGCTCTCCGTAGGGCGTTGGAGGTGGGGGGCGTCGGCTCGACCGGTGCTTCTCGGCCAGAATCTTCAGCATCGACGTCTCCATGACCCACCGGAGACGGCCCAGGCGGAACTGAGCTGCCCCGAGTTTCGTGGAGTCCGCGATCGTGTGATCAAGCGGTCTGCGGGACTTGCTCCTGTCTCGTCCAGTACGCCTGTTCGTACTCGTCGGGGGGCACGTAGCCGAGGGCGGAGTGGAGCCGTTCACCGTTGTACCACGCGACCCACTGGAAGACGGCCCGCTCGACCTCGTCGAAGTCCCGCCACGGACCCTGATGGTCGATCAATTCGGCCTTGAACGTGCCGTTCAGGGCCTCGGCCATCGCATTGTCGTACGAGTCCGCGACGGAGCCGACCGACGCCGAGGCGCCGACCTCGGCGAGACGCTCCGTATACCGAATGGACACGTATTGCCCGCGGTCGCTGTGATGAATGAGGTCGGCGTCTTTCTTGATCTTCTGCCGCCACAGCGCCATCTCCAGCGCGTCTAGCGGCAGGTCCGTACGCATGTGATTCGCGACCTGCCGGCCCACGATCCGGCGGGAGTACGCGTCCAGGACGAAGGCGACGTAGACCCAGCCCGACCATGTGCGGATGTAGGTCAGGTCGGCCAGCCACAGCTGGTTCGGCCGCTCGGCGGCGAACCGGCGGTTGACCAGGTCCGGCGGGCGCGGGGCGGCCGGCTCGTGGATCGTGGTGCGGCGGCGCTGTCCGCGGATGAAGCCCTCGATGCCGACCTGGCGCATCAGCCGCTCGACGGTGCACCGCGCGACACGGTGCCCCGCGCGGGCCAGTGCGCGGGTGACGCGGCGGGCGTCGTAGGTGCGGCCGGAGTCCTCCCACACCGCTGTGACCAGCGGAATCAGCTCCTCGTCCCGCAGGCGGCGGGCCGACTTCGGCCGCGTCTTACAGGCGAAGTACGTCGACGGGGACAGGTCCAGCACCCGGCAGACGGGATCGACCCCGAGGCCCTTGTCGCGCAGATGGTCGATCACTCCCCCAGAGGGGGCACCCCCAGCTCGGCCTCGTCCGGGGACGGTCGATCTCCTGGGCAAAAAACACGCTGGCGGCCTTGAGGATCTCGTTGGCCCGCCTCAACTCGGCGTTCTCCTTGCGGAGTTCCTTCAGCTCGTCGCGTTCAGCACTGGTGAGGCGGTCGTCGCGCTCGCCGGCGTCGGCCTCGGCCTGGCGGACCCAGGACCGCAGAGCCTCCTTGTGGATGCCGAGCTCGCGGGCGACGTGGGCAACCGGGCGTCCCGTCGAGCGGACCTCGCGGACGGCACGCTCGCGGAGTTCATCGGGGTATTTACGGGGTGCTGGCACTGCTCGTGGTTCTCCTTACGCCTGGAAGGCGTAACCCAGGCGTAAGGAGAACCACGAAGATCAGTGCAGCTCAAAGAAGCGGGCTCAACCAACCGACGCCCCAAACGCTGGCTGTCAGCGGTTCGCCCTGGTCTGCAAAGCCGGGATCGCGGCGATCTTGGCCGCGTCAAGGTGGTTCCAGAGGATCCCCAACTGGCTTCAAGCCGCTTGACAGGCGACAGGAGCATCGGCGGTGGGACCGGCCCCGCCAGGTGCCAACGGGGCCCGGCACCGGTCGCTCCTGGTCAGCCGACGGGGCGAGACGCCGCGAGGTCGAGGGCGATGTCGGTGATCATGTCCTCCTGGCCGCCGACCATCCCCCGGCGCCCGACCTCCACCAGGATCGCGCGGGTGTCGAGGCCGTAACGGTGGGCGGCGGCCTCGGCATGGCGCAGGAAGCTGGAGTAGACGCCGGCGTAGCCGAGGGTGAGGGTCTCCCGGTCGACACGGACCTCGCGGTCCTGCAGGGGGCGGACGAGGTCATCGGCGGCGTCCATCAGCGGGAACAGGTCGCAGCCGTGGCCCCAGCCCATCAGGTCGGCGACGGCGATGAACGCCTCCAGCGGGCAGTTGCCTGCCCCGGCACCTTGCCCGGCCAGGGAGGCGTCGACGCGGGTGACGCCGTTCTCGACGGCCACGACCGAGTTGGCCACGCCCAGGCCGAGGTTGTGGTGGGCGTGGATGCCCAGCCCGGTCGCCGGGTCGAGGACGTCGCGGTAGGCGCGGACGCGGACGCGGACGCCGTCCATGGTGAGCCGTCCGCCGGAGTCGGTGACGTACACCGCGTGGGCGCCGTAGGACTCCATCAGCTTGGCCTGGCGGGCCAGTTCGGCGGGCTCGGCCATGTGGGACATCATCAGGAATCCGGCCACGTCCATGCCCAGCTCGCGGGCGGCGGCGATGTGCTGCGCGGAGATGTCGGCCTCGGTGCAGTGAGTGGCCACGCGCACCGAGCGGATGCCGAGGGAGTGGGCCTGCTTCAGGTCGTGCAGGGTCCCGATGCCGGGCAGCAGGAGGGTGGTGGGCACCGCGTGGGTCACAGCGTCGCAGACGGCCTCGATCCACTCCCAGTCGGTGTGGGCGCCGACGCCGTAGGTGATGCTGGAGCCGGACAGGCCGTCGCCGTGGGCGATCTCGACCGCGGCGACGCCGGAGGCGTCCAGGGTGGCGGCGATGGTGCGGGCCTGGTCGACGGTGTAGCGGTGGCGGACGGCGTGCATGCCGTCCCGCAGGGTGACGTCCTGCACGTACAGGGAGGGCTTCTTGGGGGGCTTGGTCATCGGGATGCCACCTCCGGGGTGCGGTGTGCGGCCATGCGTTCGGCGGTGCGCAGGGCGGCCGAGGTCATGATGTCGAGGTTTCCGGCGTAGGCGGGCAGGTAGTGGGCGGCGCCCTCCACTTCGAGGAAGACGGACACCTTCGCGGCCCGGCCGGACCGGGAGCCGGCCGGAAGCAGGGAGCGCAGCGGGTCGTCGTCGGCGACGCGGTCGAACTGGACCTTCTGCTTGAGGCGGTAACCGGGGACGTAGGCTTGGACGCGGGCGGCCATCTCCTCCACCGAGGCGGCCACCGCGGCGTCGTCGCAGTCGCCGACCAGGCAGTGCACGGTGTCCCGCATGATCAG
This sequence comes from Streptomyces incanus, assembly GCF_042656345.1. Classification (NCBI taxonomy): domain Bacteria; kingdom Bacillati; phylum Actinomycetota; class Actinomycetes; order Kitasatosporales; family Streptomycetaceae; genus Streptomyces; species Streptomyces incanus. The sequence continues at coordinate 45,137 of NZ_JBHSPC010000085.1, read as the reverse complement.
CGGGGGCTCGGCCGGGTTGAGGACGATGATGGCCTTGCCCCGGGCGGCGCCGCCGACCTTCTCGATGGCGGCGGAGGTGGTCTCGGTGAACTCGTCGATGTTGGCCCGGGTGCCGGGACCTGCCGAACGCGAGGAGATCGAGGCGACGATCTCCCCGTAATGCACCGGCGTCACGGCGGCGACGGCGGCGACCACGGGGATGGTGGCCTGGCCACCGCAGGTGACCATGTTGACGTTGGGTGCGTCGAGGTGGGCGTCACCGTTGACCGGTGGCACGACGTACGGGCCGAGCGCGGCGGGGGTGAGATCCACGACGGTACGGCCCAGCGAGCGCAGTACCTCGTCGTGGCGGCGGTGCGCGCCGGCGGAGGTGGCGTCGAAGACGGTCGACACCTCGGCGAACTCGTCCATCTTCACCAGGCCGTCCACACCCTCGTGGGTGGTGGCGACCTTCAGCCGGCGTGCACGGGCCAGGCCGTCGGAGCCGGGGTCGATACCGGCCATGGCGGCGATCTCCAGGGAGTCGGAGAGCCGCAGGATCTTGATCATGAGGTCGGTTCCGATGTTGCCCGACCCGATGACGGCGACCTTCGTGGTCATGCTCCCGCTCCTTCCGCGGTGGCGGACGCGAACACGGCTCCGACCGTGCCGAGTCCTTCGATGTGCGCCGAGAACTCGTCGCCCTCGGTAGCGACCGCCATGGGTCCGAGTGCGCCGGTCAGGACGATGTCTCCGGCGCGCAGCGGGTCGCCCAGGCCGGCGAGAGCGGAGGCGAGCCAGAGGGCGGCGGTGAGCGGGCTGCCCAGGCAGTCGGCGCCGGTGCCCCGCGAGACCGTCTCGCCGTTCTTCGTCAGCGTCATTCGCACGCCGCGCAGGTCGACGCGGTCGAGCGGCACGGGAGTGCCGCCGAGGACGAACAGGCCGCAGGAGGCGTTGTCGGCGATGGTGTCGACGATGGTGATGTCCCAGCCGGCGATACGGCTGTCGACGATTTCCAGCGCAGGCAGGGCGAAAGCGGTGGCCCGCAGCAGGTCGGCGACGGTCGGGTCCCGGTGCGGCAGATCCGCGCCCAGTACCAGGGCGACCTCGGCCTCGACCTTCGGCTGCAGCAGCCGGCCGGCCGCGATCGGCTCTCCCTCGGGCACCGCCATGTCGGCGAACAGCGCGCCGAAGTCGGGCCGGTCGACGCCGAGCTGACGCTGGACGGCGGGTGACGTCAGACCGATCTTGCGGCCCACCGGTCGGCGGCCCTCGGCGACGGCTCGGTCGACGTACAGGCGCTGCACGGCGTAGGCGGCCTCGACGTCCGCCTCGGGCAGGAGCGAGCGGACCGGCGGGCAGGGCACGCCCGTGCGGGCGGCCTCGTCCAGGACGGCCGCCGCCTCGGTCACGGTACCGGCGGACCCGGGGGCGCTCATGTGTGCCTCCTGTCCTGGTGGGTGAGAGTGCGGTGCGGAACGGGCATGCGAGCTACCTCCGAGAAGGGACGGACGTGGTGGTGAAGGGTTCGCCGGACGGGACGCGGGTGTCGCGTTCGCGCACCACAGGTATAGGCGTGCGGATCGAGCCGTGGCAAAATTCGTTCCATGTCACGGAACAGCGCGCAAGGAAACATGCTTGACAAGGCGGTTCTCCTCCTCAATTGCTTCAATCCGGATCGGGAAGTGTTCCGTCTGACGGAATTCTCTGCTCGTACCGGCCTCCCCAAGTCCACCGTGTACCGCCTCTGTGCCGACCTGGTGCGCCTCGGACTGCTCGAACGCGACGCCGAGACCTACCGGCTCGGCGGCAAGCTCTTCGAACTGGGGTCGCTGGTACCGCGTCGGCACGACCTCCGGGAGACTGCGCTGCCCTTCCTCCAGGACCTCTTCGAGGCCACGCGTGAGACCGTCCACCTCGGAGTGCGGGAAGGACACGACGTGATCTACGTCGAGCGCATTCACGGTCACGACGCCCTGTCGCTGCCTTCCCGCATCGGCGGACGGCTCCCCTTGACGTGCACCGGGGTGGGCAAGGCCCTGCTGGCGTTCTCCGGGACCGAGCTGACCGAGGAGGTACTGGCGGAGCCGTTGCCCCGGCTGACCCCCCACTCGATCACCGACCCGGCACGACTGCGTACCGCCGTCGAACAGATCCAGGTGTCCGGCCTCGCCTACGAGGAGCAGGAGGCAGCCCTGGGCGTGAACTGCATAGCCTCGCCCGTCTTCGACGGCCCAACGGCGGTGGCCGCCCTGTCGGTGGCCGTGCCCCGCGCCCGCTTCCACCCCGCCCAGCTGGCCCCCGCCGTGCGGACGGCCGCCCTCGGGCTGTCCCGGGTCCTGCGTTCGGGCAGGGACGCGGCGTCCGCCACCCGGTCCTGAGCCGTGACCGGGCCGCGTGCTCACGCCCGCCACCGGCTGCGCGGACTCCCCGCGGCGCTGCCGCGGGCGGCTTCGTCGTCCCGGGCGGCAGGGCCGGGTCCTGCGGGTTACTCAGAAGAGCACCGACGCCGGCAGCGGGTGTCCGTAGGTGTTCAGACCGTAGGCCTGGTAGATCGGGTCGGCGTTGTTGCTGGCGTGGTTCATCGCGGCGTGGAGGTCGCGCCAGCACCGCTGCAGCGTGGAGTCGCTGCGCAGCGCCGTACCGCCGGCGTGCAGGAACAGCTCGTCGACGACATTGACCGCGCGACGGGCGATGCGGACCTGGTTGCGGCGGACCCTCAGCCGTTCCTCGGGCGAGAACCGCTCGTCGCGCCGCGCCTGCTCCCACATCCGCTCGATGTCGTCGAAGAGCTGGACCTCACCGGCCTCCAGGTCGGAGATCGCCCGGCCTAGCACGGCGAGCTGGTGCGGGTCGTTGGCGGTCTTCACCCCGCGTGCGGTGACCCGGCCCCGCATCGAGGCGATGAACGCCGCAAGGGCGCCCTGCGCCATCGCGACCGTGGCGGTGGTGATGCCCGCGGTGAACATCGGGTGGAACGGCATCCGGTACAGCGGCGAGTCTCCGCGGCCGACCTTGTGGGCCAGGCCGCCGTCCTCCATCGGGACCGGGTCGAGGATCCGGTGCTCCGGGATGAATTTGTCCTCGATCACGATGTCCTTGCTGCCGGTGCCGCGCAGCCCGACGACGTCCCAGGAGTCCTGGACGATCTCGTAGTCCTTCCGGGGAAGGACGAAGTGGCGCAGTCCGCCCGGGACCGGCTTGCCGTCCTCATCCACGATCAGGCCGCCGAGGATGATCCACCGGCAGTGGTCGGTGCCCGAGGAGAACGGCCAGCAGCCGCTGAACCGGAACCCGCCCTCGACCGGGGTCGCGCGCCCCAGCGGGGCGTACGGCGAGGCGATCCAGGTGTCCGGGTCCTCTCCCCAGATCTCCTTCTGCAGGGCGATGTCCATCTGGGCCACCTCGAAGGCGTGGACGCCGACCACGCCGGCCACCCAGCCCGCGGAGGAGGAGTGGACGCCGATGTCACGCAGGGTGCGGAAGAAGTCGACCGGACCGGCCTCGTGGCCGCCGAACTCGGCCGGCTGGAGCATCCGGATGACGCCGCTGGAACGGAGCACCTCAGCGGCCCTGTCGGTCAGCCGGCCCAGCTCGTCGCTGGGCGCGGCCTCGGCGGCGATCTCCTCGGCGCGGGCCAGGATCCGCTCGTGTACCTCGTGCATGGCAGAAGCCCTTTCTTCCTCAGTTGTGGAGAAGGAAGTCGGTGACAGTGCGGTTGAACTCGTCGGCGTGCTCGAGCTGGGCCCAGTGGCCGCAGCCGGCCAGCAGCACCATCCGGGAGCGGGGCACCAGCGAGACCAGCTTCAGCGAGCTCTCGTAGTGCACGACCCGGTCGTCACGGCCGTGGAAGAACAGTGACGGTGCGGTGATGCCAGCGATCTGGGCGTGGGTGGCCATGTGCGGGCGCGGCCGGCCGATCCCGTCGGCGAAGTTGGCGAGGTGGTCCGGACGCTCGGCCGCGGCCCGGTGGCGCTGGCGGACCAGTTCCTCCGAGGCGTGCGCCGGGTCGAAGGTCATCACGTCGACCAGGTCACGGAAGTTCTCCTCGGTGGGCTCGCGGTAGGTCCGCTGCAGCACCTTCACGCCCTCACTCGGCCCGCCTCCGGGCACGAAGAGGTGGGCGCCGCCGACCCCGGCGCCCATGGTGACCAGGTGGCTGGTCCGCTCCTGATGGGTCGCGGCGACCATGACCGAGGTGGCGCCGCCCATCGAGTTGCCAATGAACGCCGCCTTCTCTATCTCCAGCGCGTCGAGGAACTCCAGCGCGGTCGCGGCGTGGTCCCGGTTGTCGTAACCGACCGGGTCGGACTTGCCCCAGCCGGGCATGTCGACGGCCAGGCAGCGGAACCGCTTGCCCAACTCGCGGATGTTCGCCGCGAAGTTGCTCCAGCCGGTCGCGCCGGGGCCGGAGCCGTGCAGCAGGACGAGCGGGTGCCCCTCGCCGTACTCGTGGTAGTGGACGCGCCCGCTCGGCAATTCCACGAAGCGGCTGGTCGCTTCCTCGGTGAAGGTGTCGGTCATGATCGGATTTCTCCTGGTGTCGGGTACGGCGCGACGCGCGTCGCGGCCGAAGGGGAGGCCGGAGGCCGGGTCAGCCACGTGCGAACGGGCCGGCGAGGAGTGTCTGCAGGTCCTGCGGTTCGTCGGCGTCCGGGACGGTGTGGAGCGCGTCGAACCAGGACTCGTTCGCGGGTCCCCGTCCCACGCACTGGTGGAACTTGGCCGCCAGCTCGGCGTGCGAGAGCGGCCGGTGCGAGTCGCCGCGGGAGTGGTGGACATCGCGGACCAGGAGCCGGCCGTCATCCGTGTGCAGCCGGACGACGGTGTGGCCCGGCTCCTCGGCCGGCGGCCGCTCGGTGAGTTCGATCCGGTCCATCAGCTCGGCGACGCCCTGCCGCTCCAGGGCCTCGTCGGTGAAGTCGCTGAGCAGTACGTCCCCGGTCAGCAGGGCGACGGCGAGGGTGTATTCCAGGGAGAACTTGGCCTCGAGTCCGTTGCCCGGAGCGGTGTCCCGCAGTGGCCGGGTGCCACCGTGTTCGAGGGTCACCGCGATCCGCGAGATCCTGTCGACGTCGGCGCCCAGTTCCTCGCGCAGGGAGAGTCCCGCGTCGATCGCGCGCTGGGTGGCGAAGCAGGAGGGGTAGGCCTTGATCGCGTAGTCGTCGACCCAGCCGGTCGCCCAGTGTTCCAGCCGCTCGCCCAGGACCGCCGTGCGCTGTGGGTCGTGGTCGCCGAAGAGGTCGAGGAAGCCGCCGCGCGCCTCCAGCTGGGCGGGGTTGGCGGTGAAGCCGCGACCGGCCAGCCCTACGGCCATCACGGCGTCCCGGGCTGCCAGGCCGGCGTGCATCGGCTTGGTCATCGTGCCGAAGTTCGCCAGGCTTCCGGCCGCCTGGGATGCGGCGATGCCCAGGGCATGGGCGGTCACACCGCCGTCCAGGTCGAGCAGTCGGCAGGCTGCGGCGGTGGCGGCCAGTCGTCCGGTGGTGGAGGTGTTGTGCCAGCCCCGGCCGTAGTGGACGGCGTGCGGGAGTGCCTCGGAGACCGCGCGGAAGACGGCGGAGCCGACGCTGTAGGCGGCGTCGAGTTCGGCTCCGGTCACCGGACGGCGGGCGGCGAGCGCGAAGAGTGTCGGCAGCAGGACGGCGGCGGGGTGCATCGCCATCGAGGGAGCGGCGTCGTCCCAGTCCAGGGCGTGCGCGGCGGTGCCGTTGACCAGGGCGGCGTCGGCAGGCCCGAGCCTGATCGAGGAGCCCCACACGGCTGCCGTCCCGGCCGGCGCGACGGCGTCGGAGGGTGCCTGGTCCTCGACCCAGTCGCGCACCAGCACGGCCGCCGGGGTGGTGAGTCCGGCGACGGCGACCCCGACGGTGTCGACCGTCAGGCCGCGCAGGGCAGCGCGGGTGACGGGCTCGGTGCGGCGGTCCCGTCCGCAGACGAAGTCGACCAGTTGCGCGGTCGCGCCGACCTGCTGCGGCACGGGGGAGGCGACGCTCACGGCTGTCCTCTCGGTGGTGGGCCTGCGGGCCGCCCGGCGGCCCTCGGTGACCAGTCTCGGAGGACGGGGTGCCAAGCGGTCCGTGGCTCGCATCCAGCGGAAAGCGAGTTGGTGAGCGGGGTGCGACGAGGGGCCCGGCTGCCGGCGAGGCAGGTCACGCGTGCGCGTGCCGGCCGGCCCGGCGCCGGTGCAGCGCATGGCCGGCGCGTCAACGTGCGGGGCCACGACTTCCGGCTCACCGGGCAGCACCTCCGCCGCGGTGCGCCGAGCACTACGGCGTCGGGGCCCGCCGCTCGCGTCGGCGGCTCACCCCGGCTCACCTGCCGAGGAGGCCGTTCGCCCGGGTGGCCTCCGCGGCGGGGGGCGCCCCGTCAGGCGTGCGTCCTGCCGGGCGTGGTGTCCTCGTCGCGGCCGCGCAGGCCGGCGGAGATTTCCCGGGCGGTCATTCGGGCCTGGCGGCCCAGCGACACCGGCGGGTGCTGGCCCCGGCGCCCGCCGATCATCACGCAGGTGCCGACCGTCTGGTCCTCGGCGAAGACGGGAGCGGCCGCCCAGACCAGCGGGGAAGTGTGTTGCGTGCCGGTGGGAGAGTACGCGAAGCCGTTCTGCCGCACCTGGGCGAGCGTCTGCCGCCAGGCGAACTGTTCCTCGCTGCGCAACGGGCGCGACGTCGGCCGGTGGTCCGGGTCCCGTCCCCAGGCCAGGAGGACCAGACCGGCGGGGTGCTCGTCCAGCGTCGGCAACCCGAACTGCTCCCAGACTCGGACGGTACTGCGTCCGGCGATCTTGTCGATGATGTGCAGCCGGTCGCCGTCGCGGGTCACCAGGGCGACCGGCAGCCGCGTACTCGCGTGCAGGTCGACCAGGGCCGGGCGGGCGCAGTCGCGCAGCAGCCGGATGTCCGGGACACCGTGGCCGAGCCGCCACAGGCGCGGGCCGAGCCGGTAGCGGCCGCGGCCGGTCCGCTCGATCGCGCCGTGCTCGGAGAGGGTGGCCAGCATACGGTGCACGGTCGCCGGCGGCAGGTTGGTCACCGCGCAGATGTCGGCGACCGAGCGCTCGGGCTCGCCGCCGGTGAAGCAGCCGAGGATGTCGAAGGCCCTCGCCAGCACGCCGCGCTTGCCGTTGATCCCACTCATCTCGACTCCATCCCGCCTGCGACCGGTATTGCTCGTCGGCCAACCATTTTCAGCCAGAACGTTAGGTGTATACGGAACGTACGCGACGCCCTGCGTTCCGTCGAGGTTTCCTCGAGCGCCGGGTCCAAATTCCGATTGATGAGGGATCGGGCCACTCGAGGGCCCCGTTTTGCGACTGTCGTCATGCCCGCCACAGACGAAACCTCCGAACGAGCCGCACTCCCGGGCACGACAGAAGGACTGGACCCTCATGGCTTCCACTCGTTTTCGCGCTGTCGCCGCGACCGCCGTCGCGGCGCTGGCCTTTTGTACCGCCTGTTCCTCCGACGGCTCCGGCTCGAACGCGTCGGCCGACGGGCCGCTCGATCTCGCCGTCTTCGCCTCGCTCAACGGCGTTCCGGCCTTCGCCGCGGACGAGGAGGGCGTGTTCGAGAAGCACGGCCTGGAGGTCGAGATCAGCACGGCGAAGACGTCCACCGAGATGGTCCCGCAGCTGCTCGGCGGCAAGGTGGACCTCGCTCTGGTCGACATGGCCACCTCGCTGGTCGCCGCCGGTCAGGGCGTCGACCTGGTCTACGTCGCCGCGGCCACCGACGGGGGCATTCCAAAGGGACAGGAGGACTTCAGCTTCGCCAACGTGTGGGTCAAGAAGAACTCCCCGATCAAGTCGCTGGCCGACCTGACCGGCAAGACCGTCGGCGTGCCGCAGATCAAGAGCGCGCCCTGGGTCGACCTGCGCGGATCGGTCGACGAGGCCGGCGGCGACAGCTCCACCATCAAGTTCGTCGAGTCCCCGGACCCGCTGGCCGCCCTGAAGTCCGGCCAGGTCGACGCGACCACCACGCCCGAGCCGGTGGGCACCGTGGAGCGCGCCAAGGGCGAGCTGCACCCGCTCGGCCCGGTGAACTCCGGCGGCGGCGGATCGGCGTACGTCTGGGTCACCACCCGGGCCTTCGCCGACGCCAACAAGGACAAGGTGAAGGCGTTCGCGGAGGCGGTGCGCGAGGGCAACAAGGCCGTCAACGGCGACCGGGACCTGCTGGTGAAGACCGCCGCCGACGTCCTCAAGGCGGACGCCGCGCTGCTGGAGAAGGCGGCCTTCCCCGTCTACTCCGAGAAGCCGCTGACCAAGGACGACATCGAGTTCTCGGTCCAGTACATGGACAAGTACGACATGTTCGAGAAGGCCGCCCCGGACGCAGAGAAGCTGATCCTGCCGTGACCCGTACCACCCTCCGAGCGGCGCCACCCGGCGTCCGGCGCCTGGTCAACAGGCTCCTGGCGATCCTGGTCGCGCTCGTCGTCTGGCATCTGTTCGCCCGCGGACCGGGATCCTCCAGCGGCTTCCCCACGCCGCTGGAGAGCCTGGAGTCCGCGGTCGACCTGGCCGGCACGTCCGTCTACTGGTCGAACATCGCCACCTCGGTCGAGACCGCCCTGCTGGGGCTGGGCCTGGCCCTCCTGATCGGCCTGCCCATCGGTCTGCTGACCGGAGCCAACGAACACGCCCGGCGCAGCACCCAGCTGATCCTGGACTTCGGCCGGACGGTGCCCGCGATCGCGCTGCTGCCGCTGTTCCTGCTGCTGTTCGGCGCGACCCGCAGCCTCGGCCTGATCCTCATCGTGGTGTCCGCGGTCTGGCCGGTCATCATCCAGACCTCGTACGCCGTCGGCGAGATTCCGCCACAGCTGCGGCGGGTGGGGCGGGCCTACCACCTCACCCGGTGGCACCGGCTGCGCTACCTGATCGCCCCGTCGATGCTGCCGTTCGTCTTCGTCGGCCTGCGGATCGCCGCGACGATCTCGCTGCTGATGGCGATCAGCTCGGAGTTCCTCGGTGGCTCCGACGGACTGGGTTACCTGCTGCTGCAGGCGATGCAGATCAACGACACCCACCGAGCGTTCGTCTACTCGTTCACCGCGGCGATCCTCGGCCTGGTGCTCAACCTGATCTTCGTGCTGCTCCAGCGCCGCGTGCTGTGGTGGCACACCTCGGTCCGCAAGGGAGGTGCGGCATGAGCAGGCCGCTGCGCGTCGTCTCCGCCGTCGCACGGGAACTGTGGCTCCCGGTGCTCCTGGTCGCCGCCTGGTGGTGGCTCAGTGCCGGCAACACCTCGATCTACTGGCCCCCGCTCGCCGAGATCACCGACCGCTTCGTCGACCTGTGGTTCTTCGAGCACCTCGTCGAGGACGCGCTGCCCAGCGTGATCCGGCTGGTCACCGGGTTCGGCGTCGGGTTCGCCGTCGCCGTGGTGCTCGGCCTGGTCCTCGGGTCCGTGCCGGCGCTGGAGGACGCGACCCGGCCGCTGGTGGAGTTCATGCGCGCGCTGCCCAGCGTGGCGCTGCTGCCGATCATGATGCTGCTGCTCGGCACCGACGACGACATGAAGGTGATCACCATCGCCTTCGTCTCCACCTGGCCGATCCTGCTGAACACGGTCGAGGGCGTCCGTTCCGTCGACCCGGTGCTGCACCAGGTCGCGGCCGGCTACCGGCTCAGCACCTGGCACCGGATCCGCTACCTCATCGTCCCCGCCGCCATGCCGCAGATCTTCGCCGGCGCCCGGGTGGCGCTGTCGATGTCGGTGGTGGCGATGGTGCTCACCGAGATGGTCGGCAGTCCGGGCGGGCTGGGCTACTTCGTCCTCAACTCGCAGCGCACGTTCGACATCGTCGCGATGTGGACCGGCCTGATCGTCCTCGGCCTGATCGGCTACGCGGCGAACAAGGCGTTCGGCCTCGTCGAGGCCTGGGTGCTGGCCTGGCACCGCGGCTACACCAAGCAGAAGGAGGACCAGCGATGAAGACGCAGACCACCCTGAGCAAGGGCGAGCCGGACGGCGCCGCCGCCTCCGGCCCGATCATGCGGATCCGCGGGCTGGGCCACAGCTACGGCGAACGCCAGGTCCTCGAGGGACTGGACTTCGAGGTCGGCCGCGGCGAGCTGATGTGCATCGTCGGCCCCTCCGGCGTCGGCAAGACCACGCTCTTGGAGTGCCTGACCGGGCTGCGCCGCCCCGGCGAGGGCGAGGTGCTCTTCGACGGCGAGCGGATCGAGGCGCCGCCGCGCGGGCTGGCCATCGTCTTCCAGGACTACAGCCGCTCGCTGATGCCGTGGCTCAGTGTCCTCGACAACGTGGTGCTGCCGCTGCGCTCGGCGGGCCTGGAGAAGGCCGAGCGGGAGAAGACGGCCCGGGAGGCGCTGGCCGAGGTCGGTCTCTCCGACTTCACCGGCCACTACCCCTGGCAGCTGTCCGGCGGTATGCAGCAGCGGGTCGCGATCGCGCGGGCGCTGGCCTACCGGCCGGCCGTCGTGGTGATGGACGAGCCGTTCGCCTCGGTCGACGCTCAGACCCGGGCCGACCTGGAGGACCTGCTGCTGCGGGTGCGCGAGCACCTCGGCATCACGGTGCTCCTGGTCACCCACGACATCGACGAGGCGGTCTATCTCTCCGACCGGGTCCTCGCCCTCGGCGGCAAGCCGGCCGGGATCCGCAGTCTCCTCACCGTCGACCTGCCCGCCCCGCGCGAGCAGGTCTCCACCAAGGCGCTGCCGCGGTTCGCCGAACTGCGCAGCCAGGTCTACAGGCTGATCCGCGATGTCTGAACCGACCACAGGCGCGGCCCTGACCGCGATCGACCCGCACACGTTCCGCGAGGCCCTCGGTCACTACCCCACCGGGGTGGCCCTGATCACCGCGACCCTCGACAGCGGCGAGCACATCGGGATGGTGGTGGGCACCTTCAACTCCGTCTCGCTCGACCCGCCGCTCGTCGCGTTCATGCCGGACCGCAACTCGCGCACCTTCGCCCGGCTGCGGGAGGCGGACACGTTCTGCGTGAACGTGCTCGCCGCCGACCAGGCCGACCTCGTCACCGGCTGGCGCGGTCCGGAGTCGTTCGACGGGGTGCAGTGGCGGCCGGCGCCGTCCGGTGCGCCGATCCTCGAGGAGTCGGTCGCCTGGATCGACTGCTCCTACCACCGGCTCGTCGACGCCGGCGACCACTACATCGTGCTCGGCGAGGTCCGTACGCTGGAGGTGCAGCGTCCGACGTCACCGCTGCTCTTCTTCCAGGGCGGGTTCGGCGGCTTCGCCCCGTCGTCGTTCCTGGTGCCCGCCGACAACGACCTGATCCGGGCCGCCCGGCTCAGCGAGGCGGCGATGGAGCCGTTGGCCGCCCTGGCCGCCGAGGAGTCGGCCGATGTCTCGCTGCTCGCGCTGGTCGGCGACCACGACGTGGTGATCGGTACCGAGCGCGGCTCGGTGACGCCCACCTACTTCGAGATCGGCCTGCGGCTGCCGCACCTGCCGCCCATCGGCGCGGTCCATCTCGACCCCGGGAACGAGGCCGGCCTCGCCCGCTGGCTCGACCGGCTGCCGCGCAAGGACGAGGCGTCGCGCAAGCGCTGCCGGGAGCTCGCGGAGCGGGTCGTCGCCCAGGGTTATTCGCTCTGCCTGGTCGGCCACGCCCCGGACCAGGAGACCTGGCAGGACGTCACCCGCTACATCCACGGCGAGCCGACACCGCGACGCCGACGCCAGGTGCTCAGCATGCACCTGGACCGCCTCGACTACTACGAACCCGACCTCGACCCGGACGGCACCTACGACGTCCGCTCGATCACCGTCGCGGTGCCGATGGCCGGCACTCCGCGACTGGCTATCCGGATGTCCTTCCCTCCGGCCGGTGCCGACGGCAGGACCGTCGCCCGGTGGGGGGCGCAGGTGCGCGAGCGGGCCGCCGAGGTCGCCGACCTGATCCAGATCCGGTTCGGCCAGGATCGTGTGCTGGGCTGAGCCCCCACACGCACAGAGAACGACCGCAAGGAGAGACATGACCACCCGAGTCACCGCCCTGGGTTACCTACAGTTCGCGGCCACCGACCTCGACCACTGGCAGGACTTCGGTCAGCGGGTGCTCGGGCTGATGGCCGACCGCAGAGGTGACGACCGCCTGCTGTTCCGCGTGGACGAGAAGAGCTACCGGCTCGAGGTGCGTCCCGGCGAACGGGGCGGCGTGACCGCGGTCGGCTGGGAGACCAGGGGGCCCGCCGAGCTCGCCGAGCTGGAGGCGCGCCTGGTCGCCGCCGGGTACGAGGTGACCCGGCCGGGCGAGGCGGTGGCCAAGGAGCGGATGGTCTCGGACCTGATCCGGTTCCGCGACCCCGACGACTGCTACGACCACGAGATCTTCTGGGGCCTGAGCACCTCCTCGGCGCGGTTCGCCTCCCCGATCGGCGCGGAGTTCGTCGCCGGGAGCGAGGGCCTGGGGCACGTACTCCAGGTGGTCTCGGACCGTGCCCGTTACGAGTCGCTCTTCCTCGACGTGCTGGGCTTCAGGCTCTCCGACCACATCGACCTCGCCCCGGACCTTGCAGCAACGTTTCTGCACTGCAACCCCCGCCATCACTCCTTCGCCTTCACCCCGAAGGTGGGAAGCCGGCCGCTGGGTGTGGGCCACTTCATGCTCGAGGTCACCGACCTCGACGTGATCGGCCGGGCGATGGAGCACATCGAGGACGAGCCGCACCGGCTGCTGAAGACGTTCGGCCGGCACAGCAACGACCGGATGACCAGCTTCTACCTGCTGACCCCCTCCGACGTGGGGCTCGAGTTCGGCACCGGCGGCATCAAGATCGACGACGAGACCTGGACGCCCACGCGGTACGACACCGCGCACTTCTGGGGCCACCACTCCGTCGATCACCACTGACCTGACTGCCACAACTGACCTGACTGCCACACCAGAGAGGAAGGCGCCATGAACGCCGTGCTTGACCGCGTGATGCGGCACGCCGAGCTGCTGGAGAGCGACGGACCCGTCTCCGAGGAGCTCGGCCGGGTCAGCGACGAGGTCGCTGACGTGCTGCGCGAGTCCGGTGTGATCCGGATGCTCCAGCCCCGTGACTTCGGCGGCTTCGAGTCCCACCCGACCGACTTTTTGCGCACCGCCTACGAGATCGGCCAGCGCAACGGTGCGGCCGGCTGGGTCACCGGCGTGGTGGGTGTGCACCCGCACGAGCTCGCCCAGGGCGACCCGCGGATGCAGCGCGAGATCTGGGGCGAGGACCCCGACACCTGGATCGCCTCGCCGTACGCCCCGATGGGCCGGGCGCGGCCGGTGGAGGGCGGCTACGTCTTCAACGGCCGCTGGCCGTTCTCCTCGGGCACCGACCACTGCCAGTGGGTGATGATCGGCGGCCTGATCACCGACCAGGAGGGCAACGTCACCGACCGGGAGACGATCCACTTCGTCATCCCGCGCAGCGACTACGAGATCCTGCACGAGTCCTGGGACGTCATCGGACTGCGCGGCACGGGCAGCAAGGACATCGTCGTCAAGGACGCCTTCGTGCCGGAGCACCGGCTGATCCGGACCAACCCGGTCACCGACGGCAGCGCCGGGTCGATCGCGGGCCGGGACGCGCCGCTGTACTCGATGCCGCGCAACGTGGTCTTCTCGGGCGCGGTCACCACGGCGACGATCGCGCTGGCCCAGGGCACCCTGGCCGCGTACGTCAAGTGGACCCGGGAACGCAGCAGCCGGTTCGGCTCCGCCAGCCGCGACCCGTTCCAGCTTTCCGTGCTGGCTCCGGCGGCCGCCGACATCGACGCCAGCATCGGCCACGTCCTGCACGACATGGACCGGGCGTTCGACATCGTCTCCTCCGGACGGCTGCTCACTCTGTCCGAGCGTGCCGAGATCCGCCGCAACCAGGTCTCCGCCTCGCACCGCGCGGCCGCGGCCGCCGACGAGATCTTCAAGGTCAGCGGCGGCTCCCAGCTGCACACGAAGAACCCGATGCAGCGCATGTGGCGGGACTGCCAGAGTGCCCTGCACCACGTACAGAACTACGCCGGCCCGCTGTACCAGGCCTACGGCATGAACTACTTCGGCGGCGAGATGCCGGCGGCGGTGAAGGTCTGATGGCGACCGGCACCCACAAGCAGCCCGCCCACGAACCGCTCACCCGGGAGTCCACGTCCCGGTTCGTCACGGTCGACGGCGCCCGCATCCACTACCACGAGGCGGGCACCGGCCCGGAGGTCCTGCTGTGCGTCCACGGCGGGGCGCCCGGGGCCTCGGGCTGGGGCAACTTCGGCACGAATCTCGCCGAGCTGTCCCGGCATGCCCGGGTCCTGGTTGTCGACCTGCCCGGCTACGGCCGGTCCGACTCCATCGAGCTGTCCGGCGGCAAGTACCGGCCCTACGCCGACGTGTTCGCCGCGATGCTCTCCGAGCTGGGCATTGAGCGGGCGAGCGTGGTCGGCCTCGCGACCGGCGGCGCGGTCGCGATCGCGATGGCCCTGCACCACGCCGAACGCGTGGACCGGCTGGTGCTGGTCTCCAGCGCCGGCGGGGTGCCGCTGTTCAGCGCGATGCCCTCCGAAGGCCAGAAGGCGATCCGCTCCTACTACGCGGGCGAGGGCTCGTCGCGGGAGAAGATGCGCGCCTACCTGCGGATGATGATGTTCGACCCCGGGCTGGTCACCGACGAACTCGTCGAGGAGCGGTACCAGGAATCGGTCGCCGGCGGCGAGGAGCGCCGGGCCGGCGCCGAATCGGCGGGTGTGCCGGCCGAGCCGCTGTGGCAGGAGCTGGGCCGGATCAAGGTGCCGACGCTGATCGTCTGGGGCACCGAGAACCGGGTGCAGGGCTTCGACAACGCCCTCTTCCTGCTCAAGCAGATCCCCGACGCCCAGCTGCACCTGTTCAAGCGCACCGGGCTGTGGGTGCCCCACGAGCGGGCCGCGGAGTTCACCCGGCTGGTGCTCGGATTCCTCGCCGAACGTACGGCCGGCCCTGCCGCCGCCTGAACCCGCCCGAGCCGGGCCGAGATCCAAGGAGAAGAAGATGGCGTACACGAGCGTGTGGTCCGACCTGGCGCAGGTCGAGTTCCGGCAGGGGTACCTGGAGACGGGCCCGTACCGGACCCGGTTCCTCCAGTCGGGCAGCCCGGACAAGCCGTTGCTGCTGATGCTGCACGGAATCACCGGACATGCCGAGGCGTACGTGCGGAACCTGGCCGCGCACGCGGAGCACTTCAACTGCTACGCGATCGACTTCATCGGCCACGGCTACTCCACCAAGCCCGAGCACCCGCTGGAGATCCCGCACTACCTCGACCAGGTCAACCGGGTGCTGGACGCGCTGGGGCATGAGAGCGCGTACTTCAGCGGGGAGTCGCTGGGGGGCTGGGTGACCGCGCGGTTCGCGCAGCTGCACCCCGGGCGCACCGAGCGGATCGTGCTCAACACCATGGGGGGCACGATGGCGAACCCCAAGGTGATGGAGCGGCTGCTGACGCTGTCGACGCAGGCTGCCGAGGACCCCTCCTGGGAGCGGGTCAAGGCCCGTCTGGAGTGGCTGATGGCCGACCCGTCGATGGTCACCGACGATCTGATCAGGACCCGGCAGGCGATCTTCGAGCAGCCGGACTGGAAGATGGCCTGCCGGATGAACATGGCGCTGCAGGACCTGGAGACCCGGCGGCGCAACATGCTCGGTGACGACGATCTGCGCGCGATCCGTGCCGAGGCGCTGGTTGTGTGGACGACCAAGGACCCCTCGGGTCCGGTGGACGAGGGACGCCGGATCGCGGACCTGATCCCGCGCGGCCGGCTCGCGGTCATCGAGAACGCCGGCCACTGGCCCCAGTACGAGCAGACCGAGACCTTCAACCGGATCCAGCTCGACTTCCTGCTCGGCCGCTGACCTCCGCTCCCCCGGCCGGGCCGTCGCCGTGACGGCCCAGCCGTCCCCCTGCCCCGGCGTACGGGAGCCGGGCCACCCACCTCGCGTCCGGCTCGGACGCACCCACCAAGCCTCACCGCAAGGAGTGACGACATGGGAATTCGTTCGGGTGCCGCGTATCTGGAGGGTCTGAGGGACGGGCGCAGCCTGTACGTCAACGGTGACCGGGTCGACGACGTCACCGCCCACCCCGCCTTCCAGGGCGTGCTCGCGACGCTCGCCGGACTCTACGACGCCCAGTCGGACCCGGAGTTCGCCGACGTCCTGACGGTGCGGGACGCCGCGACCGGGGAGCAGCACAGCACCACCCTGCTCGAGGCGCGGAACCACGAGGACGTGCTGGCCCGGCAGCGCTGTGACCGGCTCAGGACCGAACTCACCTACGGCATGATGGGTCGGCTCCCCGACTTCATGAACGCCTACCTGCTCGACGTCAGAAGCAGCCTCGAGCACGTCGGCAAGCACGAGGAGGCGGCCCGGATGGGCGACTACCTCGCACGCCTGCGCCGGGAGGACCTCGCGGTGACCCACACCCTGGTGGACCCGCAGAGCGACCGCTCGACGCGGGACGCCCCGCCGGAGGCGGTGCGGATCGTGGAGCGCCGCGAGGACGGCATCGTGGTCCGCGGCGCGCGTCTGCTCTCCACCCTCGCCCCGGTGGCCGACGAGGTCTTCGTCGGTCCGTACGTGCCGCGCAGGCCCGGACAGGAGGACTATGCCCTGGTCTGTACGCTTCCGCTCGACACGCCCGGGCTCAAGATCGTCTGTCGGCAGGCCTACGACCGGGGGGACGGCGTCTTCGACACCCCGCTCAGCAGCCGTTTCGACGAGGGCGACGCGATCCTCGTCTTCGACGACGTCTTCGTTCCCCAAGACCGGGTCGTCGTTGTCGGCGACCTGGACGCCTACAACAACGTGGTGCGCAACGCGGTCGGCTACGGCCCCCTCCAGGGCGCGGCGCGCAGCACCGCCAAACTGAAGTTCCTGGCCGGCCTGGCCACCGTGGCGGCACGGACGACGGGCCGGGCGGCCTCGCCGCGCTACCAGGAGGAACTCGGCGAGGTCATGGGCCTGCTGAACGTCGCCGAGGGCGTCCTCGACGGTGCCGCGCTCGACCTGAGCCGCCGGCTCGGCGAGCGTCGCGACCCCGGGTCGGTGCAGCGCGGCCACGGCTGTCCGGGCGAGGAGTCGCGGGTCGGCATCGCGGCGTTGACGTTCTTCTTCCCGCACGCGATCGCCAAGGCGGTCGAGGTGCTCCGGCTGGTCGCCGGCAGCGGCGCGATCGTGATGACCGAGGGCGAACTACGGCACGAGGAGATCGGTCACCTCGTCGAGAAGTACGTCCACGGCCCGGGGATCAGCGCCGAGCGCCGCCTCCAGGTGATGCGGATGGTCTGGGACATGACCTGCAGCCCGTTCGCCGCCCGCCAGGCACTCTACGAGCGCTACTACACCGGCGACCCGATCGTCGGCAGGGTGCTGTTCTTCAACGCGCCGAAGACCCGCGAGGCGGAGGCCCTCGCCGAGCGCCTGCTGGGAGCCGGGACCCCGAACTGACCCGGACCCCCGGACGGGCGAAAGGCGGCATCCGGCTCTCACGGGCCGATGCCGCGGATTCGTCCCCCGGCAGGCCGCTGCCTCCCGCACCCGGTCGAAGAGTCTGCCATCACGCTCTCGGTCACGCCTGGTTCGCGCCGCATTCCACAGTTCCGGACGTCGGCGGTGTAGTCACGAACCTGGACGCCGTCGGCCGTGAGTTCCGCGACGCGTTGGCCGAGGTGTTCGGCGCTGCGGGACAGCAGCGCGACCTTGTGGCCGGCGGCGCCGAAGCGGCGGGCGCCGGCGAGCCCGAGACCGGGGCCCGCGCCGACGAGAGTGAACGTGGTCACGGTGAGTCCTTGTTGATGAGTGGCGGGCCGGGCGGTGCCCGGCCCCGGTGGTCACGGCGTGAGGAGGGCCTTGAGCGCGCGGCGCTCGTCCATGGCCTGGTAGCCCTCGGCGACCTGGTCCATGATCGAGAAAGTCCTCCACCACGGTCGGTGTCACCGCATTCGGCTTCCGTGATCCGATCACCGGGTTGATCTGCACCTTGAAGTGGCTCGCCAGGTTTTTCGCGGTCGAGTACGCGGTTGTCTGGCGCTGCCGGGGCAACCACATCCGGACGTACTCCTCTATCGTCTGCTGCCCCGGTTCCCGGCGCGCCTCCGCCACCGAAGGAGACGTCTTCTTCCGGTCGGCGTACAGCTCCGTCAGCCTTTCGACCGCCACGTCCTGGGTCCGACACCCGGTTTCCTCTCGCTGTCTTCCCCGAGCGTCACGAAACCGGATGGTGCAGGTGTGCGGGCAACGGCTGGGCCTGGATCAGCCACAGAGCTTGAAGAAGGAGCCCATGCCGCGGGCGAGCCGACGAGCCAAGGAGTGACACCTTCCGGAGGACGAGTGGCCCAGCGGACCTGGTCCTGCTGGCGGACCCCCGTGATCGGCAAGGCGGGGTCTCCCGCTCGCCGCTTGCTGGCCGCTTGCTGACCCAGGGCTCCGCAATCACGCCCATGACCTGCACCGATGCCCACCCTGCAGATCTTCGGCAACAACGTCGAGGACCGGATGGGGCACCTGCGGTACCTGCTGTTCTACCTGGTATGCGGCTACGCGGCCGCATACGGATTCGCACTCACGAACACCGACGCCACCACTCCTCTGATCGGCGCCTCGGGAGCCATCGCCGGCGTCCTCGGCGCCTACCTGGTGCTCTACCCGAGGGCCCGGGTCTGGGTCCTCGTCCCCTTCCTGATCTTCCTGCCGCTGCGGCTGCCGGCCTGGATCGTGCTGGGCCTGTGGTTCGTGCTGCAGGCGGTCTACTCGTCGGGCGCGGGCGTCACCGGCGCCGGGACGGTGGCGTACGCGGCCCACGTGGTCGGTTTCGTCGTGGGCATGCTGCTCGCCTGGCCCCTCAAACCGGGTACTCCCCCACCGCCCGAACCGGGCGGCATCCGCTTCGGGCGGCAGACGCGAGGGGACTGGTAGGGCCGCACGCCCAGGGCCGGACAGCACAAGGAAACTCGGAATCGCTTTGCATAAGAGACGTTTGCATTCCCGGGCCAGCCGTCGATTGTTGAACGATTCAACCACCTGCATGTTTTGCCAGATTTTCGAGCCTCTGGCAGGGCTCACGCTGACCCATTGCCGACTTTCCTGACACCCCGTCAGGCGAGAAGCGCCCCACAGGGGTCACACCGAGCCCATCCATCACGGCTCGGAATGGAGGCAGCCCCAGGGGCTCACAGCCGAGTCCGACAGGGCTCCCGAGCACCCCCCGTCGAAGATGTCACATCACGAGGCGGCGCGGAACATAGCCGGAGTTCCCCGGTCAGCCAAACCGGCGATACTCCGCATCATTCTCCTACCTCGACCAGGCCGGTCGTCCGTCTTGGCGAATGGTCCTCGGGCCCCGATGAGTGCCTCACCGAATGGAAAGGACTGGGAGGCCGTCGTCCAGGGCCTGACCACTTGCTGGAACTCCGGTCCGGTGGAAGGACGGGTCAACCACATCAAGATGATCAAACGCCAGATTTTCGGACGAGCGAAACTTCCCCTCCCCCGGAAGCGGGTCCTGTGCACCGCAGCTCGAGGCAGCCACCGCCACCAGGCATGACCGGCCTTGAGAGAACGGCCTCATGAGTTCGAACGACGCCCAGATCGCGCAGGCGGAGCGCCGCTTCGGAGTCCGATTTCCCGAGGACTACCGCCACTTCCTGGCCACGGAGGGGAGCATGGCCCGGTTCGTTCCCCCTGCGGACGACTTCCTGATGATCAATGCCATTGCGGAGCTCATCGAAGTCAATGAGGCCGGCGACTTCCAGAAACGCTTCCCCGGGAGCGTCGTCGTCGGCGGGGACGGAAGCCGCGAAATGCTCACCTACGACTTTCGGCAGGAACCCCCGCTTCTGGTCCTGCTCGACGTCTCCGCTCAGGACTGGTCGTCCGCCATCCACCAGGCAACTTCCCTCTCTGCCCTGCTTGAGCAGTTCCCCGAAACCGGATGGAAAGGGGACGACTCTGAGCCCTCGCCCTCCTGACAGGCGTCCTCACGGAATTTGCGCCTGATCCCTCGGCATTGCTTCTTCATCGGCTTGGCCGGGAACCGCCTCGCGGCCGCCGCGTCGCGCCGGAACCGCACGAGGATGTCCAGCACGTTGCCGTCCTGATCGACCACGCGCCACAGGTAGTGCCGCACCCCGTTGATCTTCGCGAAGACCTCGTCGAGGTGCCGCTCGTCGTCGGCCCGCGGCCGGCGGCAGCGCAGCCCGGCGGCGTACTCGGGCCCGAACCCGGGCGCACGATTGCCGGACCGTCTCGTGGGAGACGATCACGCCGCGGGCGAGCAGCAGCTCCTCGACCTCGCGGAAGGAGAGTGGGAAGCGGTGGTACAGCCACACCGCGTGCGCGATGATCTCCGCCGGGTACCGGAAGCCCTGGTACGACGGCGGCGCGGCCTCCATGCTGCCCCTCCCCGAACCCGGCGGGCCAACCCGAAGATCACCGTACCGGCAAGCCCGCAACCAACCTGGCAATGCCGCAGCGCTCCATCCTGGATGCCCTGTCCAACAGTTCGATTGGGTTTCGTACGTTCCAGCCGTCGTTTCGGTTGTGATCGGTATCGCATAGTCGAGAGGTGCCAAACCAGAGCCCTGTCATTGCGGACACCCTTGACCACCAGGCCCTCGATCGAATCATGTCGGAGCGGTACAGCTGCCGGGCTTTCCTGCCTCAGCCAGTACCCGAGGAGACGATCCGGAAGATCCTGACTACCGCCCAGAAAACCGCCTCGTGGAACAACATGCAGTCGTGGGGGGTACATCTCACCTCCGGCGAAGGTACCGAGCGCTTCCGTAAAGCACTATCGGAGCACGCCGCCACCGGAGCCGAGCACCGCCGCGACATCCCGGGCCCCCGTGAGTATGCCGGTGTCTACCTGGAGCGTCGCCGCGCCTGTGGCTTCGGCCTCTACAACGCCGTCGGCGTAGAGCGCGGCGACAAAGTCGGCTACGCCCGTCAGACCGGACGCAACTTCGTCTTCTTCGACGCTCCGCACCTCGCGGTCATTACCTGCGAGGAAGCGCTCGGTCCCTACAGCGCTGTCGACTGCGGAGGGTATGTCGCCAACTTCATGACCGCCGCGGCTTCCCTCGGTGTCGCGTCGATCGCCCAGGGGGCGTTGGGGGAATACGCCGACTTCATCCACGACCACTTGGGCATCCCAGACACCCGCCAGGTTGTTTGCGGCATCTCGTTCGGCTATCCCGACCGGGACCATCCGGCCAACTCGTTCCGCACCGACCGCGCCGACCTCTCCGAAGTCGTCACGTGGGTCAACGAATGACGTGACCGCGCATGCGGTGTCGCTTGAGGGGGTCGTCGTCGACCTGAGCCGGGCCGGGCCGGGCCGCAGGCGATGGTGATACCTGCCGACCTCGGGGCACGTGTGATCAAGGTCGAATGCCCCGAGGGCGACGACTCCCGGCGTTGAGGCTCACCCTTCATCGGCAACGCCGATGACCCGATCGCCGCCTACTACCTGTCGTGCAACCGCAACAGGAGTCGGTCACCGCCGACCTCAAGAGCGAAGACGGGAGACAGTTCCTGGAGGCGCTGGTTCGCGTCGCAGATCTCCTCATCGAGAACTTCCGTCCAGGGGTCCTCCCTCAGCTCGGATTCAGCGAGGAGCGGTTGCGTGCGCTCAACCCCGAGCTGATGACTGCTCGCTCACCGGATTCGGGCACGACGCTCCGGAGAGCCAGCGGGTCGGCTACGACCAGAGCGCCCAGGACGAGGCCGGGCTGGTGAGCATCACCGGCCCCCGCGGTGAGCCGACCAAGCTCCGCGTTCCGATCAGCGACCTGCTCATCGGCATGAACGGAGCCCTCGGCATCCTCGCCGCGCTCTTCGAACGAGCTCGAACGGTCGGGCCCGGACAGTGCGCGCGAGCCTGCAGGCCAGCATCGTCGGCGTCCACGCCTACCAGGCACTCACTACACCGTGGCCGGGCAGATCCCGGTAGGCGAGGGCAATCGCCATCCGTCGATTGCGCCCTACGGCTCTTCGAGAGCGGTGACTCACCGCTGCAGATCGCGTGCGGCAACGACTCGCTGTGGCGCCGTCTGTGCGAGGTGGTTGGGATCGACGCACAGGATCACCACTTCGTCACCAACTGTGACCGCGTCACTCACCGTGCCCAGATCATCAAGCTGCTCAACGCCCAAGCTTCGTGAAGCGCCGACCGCGCACTGGCTCGAGTTCTTTGAGCAGGTCGACATACCGGCCGGTCTCGTGCGCACCTCGGCGAGGTGTACGAGTGGGACCAGAGACCTTGAGGGCTTCTTCCAGGCGCCCACGATCCTCGCCGGCGTGGAGAATTCCTGGCGCGTTGCGCGTGAGGTCTTCGCTTCGGTGCTTGCGGTCATCCCGCGGCGTGAGAGGGACGAGGCCATCACCACCGCGCGCCGCGTCGAGTCCGGTTGGGTCCAGGTCACCCAGGGCGGCGGGCAGGTCGTTGGCCAGCCCTGGGGCGAGTGCAAGGACTCTGGCATCGGACGGGTGTTCGCGATCGAGGGCGCCATCGAAGGCTCACCCAGACCAAGCGGATCAACGTCAAGTTCACCGTCTGAGGCCGCGGGCATCGTCGGTCCCTCCGTTGGTTCATCCCTTGTCGAGGAGGTGGGCGCGGGCTGCGTCCTCCTCCACGACAGGGAAGAGCCGCAGGGCCAGAGTGACGAAGAAGCGCGCCTCGGGATCGTCGAGGTCGACCTTGAGCAGCTTACCGATCCGCTCGATGCGGTAGCGCAGCGTATTCACGTGGACCTGGAGCGCCCGCGCGGTATCGGCGATGCGTCGGTCACGCTCCAGGTAGACGCGAAGGGTGTGGGTCAGGTCCGACCCGCTGGCTGCATCGGCTTCGAGCAACGGGCCGAGGGTCTCGCGCACCGTGCCGCGAAGTGCCTCGACGCCGCCTATGTGGGCGAACAGGCGGTACATGCCCAGATCCTTGCTGGCGACCAGGTTGCGACCGCTGCTCGAGAACGCAGCCACTTGCCGGGCGAAGATCGCCTCCTTCACGGCCGCCGGGTAGTCGTCCGCGCCCCGGCAGACGGGACCAAGTCCTGCCTTCACCTGGTGGGGTCGACATGCGACCAGCAACTCGTTGATCTGCGCAGGAAGCTTCCTTTCCGCGTCCTGATCGGACACCGGCCAGAGCAGGAACGCCGCGCCCTTGTACGTCGTCGCCTGCCCACTGAAGGTCCGCGACCGCATCTCGCGCACGATCCGGTCCAGCAAGGGGCGACCGATGGGCTCCTTGGCGCTGATGCTGATCACCGCCCGAGGGACCTTCATGTCCATACCCAACAGTGCGGAGCTGCTCCAAAGCCGGCTGAGCTCGTCGGTGTCTGCGGTGAGGAGGCTGTGGACGAACTGGTCGGTGAGCCGGATCTCGGTCTCCATCGAGGCGCGCTGACGGGCGAAGTCGAGACCGACGACCTGTGCAAGGGTCCGCAGCGCCGACTCGGGGAGCCCGCCTTCTGCGGCGAGCTGCGCCTGTTCAGCGCCGGGGATGGGAACATGCAGGAGGGGAGGTTTCGTGGCGTCCTCGGAGATGTCGGAAGCGTGTTTCGCCGGCCCGGGTGTCGGAAGCCCGGCCACCCGCACGCGCGGGCCGAGGATGTCCGAAGTACCCTCCAATGCGACGTCAGCAGACTGGCCGCGCAGGAGGGCCAACGAGAGTGCGTCGACCGCCCGGTGGAACCGAGTTGCCGCCGCAGCTCGCTCAGCCTCGACGCGCAGGTCCCTGAGCTGCTGGGCGATGCCGGCAACGCCGATGGCCATCCGCAACTCCGCCTCCGCGAACTCGCGTGCCGTGCGGGAAATGAGGACCACGACACCGCGGCTGCCCTCGCCGGGGACAGGTACGCCGGCTGCCGAGACGACGCCTTCGCGCCTGAGGAGCTCACGCCGGGAAGGAGGAGTGGACGTCTCGCGGAGGTAGTCCAGCAGGGCCACGGGCTCGCCCTGGGTGAGCACCATGCCGATGAGTCCCTCGTGGGCACTCATCCGCAGACTTCGGTGGGTCTCGGGCTGAAGGAAACCGGAGACGGCCTGGATGGTGACTTCGTCGCCCTCGACATCCATCCAGACTGCAGCGTCGACGCCGAGCATGGAGCGAGCCGCAACGAGAGCGGACGCGGGCACTTCCCGGGCGGTCGTCGTCTCGGCGATATCGCGTACAGCGATGAGGACATCGGCCGCGGACAACTCAGATGTCGGCATGTATGGAGAATACGACAAGGTGCAGATCCTTGGTCTGAACCAACCGAAGCGGGAGATCCGAATCCCGGATGCCTGCTCCGTGTTGGCCTACTGGGCCGGGAACCGCCGGCGCCAGCTCGGCGGACCGCTCCGCCTTCGCGGCTTGGATCCGGTGCCCGGCGTGCGGGACCACATGCAGCTCGGCGTGGGCAGGCGCTCGGTGAGGCAGTAGCCGCGAGTGGGGAATCGCGCGCTGTTTGACCGACTGGGCGTCGGACGAAACACACGAGGATCGACTCATTTGCCGGTCGGATCGAACATAGTGCGGTCGGGCCTCGAGGCCGCAAGGTTGGGGTATGAATGACGCCACCTCACCCGCTGCTGTACCTGAGGTCCTTCCGCTCGTCGTGGTGGGAGCCGGCCCAGTGGGCCTGGTCGCCGCGCTCGCCGCCCGCCATCACGACCTCCCGGTGGTAGTGGTCGAAGCGGAGCCCGAGGACCGCATCCGACCCGGAAGCCGAGCCACGTTCATCTTCCGTGAGTCCCTGGACCTGCTCGAGCAGATCGCGCCCGGTGTGACCGAGCCCCTCATCCAGCAGAGCCGCTCATGGCTGGACCTGCGGACCACCTACGCCGGTCGCGAGGTTTATTACCGCCGCTTCCCGGCGGCGAAACCGGGACGCTTCGGCATCAGCCTTTCGCAGAAGGACCAGGAGGTCGTGCTCCTGGACCGCTGCCGACGCGAAGGCGTCGAGTTCCGCTGGGGCAACGGCCTCACGGATCTGGCCACGGATACCGAAGGCGTCACCCTGACCCTCGCGGATGGATCGCTGGTCCGCGCCTCCTACGTCCTGGCTGCGGACGGAGCCCGATCGACCGTCCGCAAGGCACTCGGCATCACCATGGACGGCGGACGCTCGGAATCGAGCTTCATCATCGTCGACGTCAGGGATGTCCCGGACAACCCGATGTCGCTGACCCGCACCTTCCACTACCGCCACCCCGCAGTCGGCGGACGCAACGTCCTCGTGGTCCCCTTCGGCGGTGGCTGGCGCTTTGATCTTGAGTGCAACCCCGGGGACAACGTCGAGGCATTCTCGTCCGAACCGGGCTTGAGTCAGTGGATCACCGCGGTCGCCGGGCCCGGGTACGCCGACGGCCAGATGTGGTCCTCGACCTACCGCTTCAACCACTCGGTGGCCTCGGCCTTCACCGACGCCAACTCGCGGGTGCTGCTCGCGGGGGAAGCGGCGCACCTCTTCCCGCCGTTCGGCGGCGGTCGGGGCCTGAACTCGGGCATCCCGGACGCCATCTTCGAGATCGAGGCGATCGCCGATGCCCTGGCGGCTGGCGACACGGCAAAGTCCGCCGAGATCATCGACGCCATCGCGACCGAGCGACGAGACGCCGGCTTTGCCAACCGCGATGCGGCCGCGGCCGCCCTGGTCCACATGGAAGGCCGCGGCCTCTGGAACCGCACCAAGCAGCGGATGGCCGCTCTCATCGCACCGCATTACGAGCGCGCCGGCAGGTGGCTGGACCGTGCCCCGATGGGCCCGACCGCACCCGTCAGCCAGCGCTCCCGCTTCTGACAAGGACACACGGATGCGACACATCGACGGCCTTGATGGACTGCGCTCCCTCGTCGGGGAGCGAATCGGCGAGAGCGCTTGGGTCACGATCGACCAGGCTGCGATCAACGCTTTCGCTGACCTCAGCTACGACCACAACTGGGTCCACACCGATCCCGAGCGTGCGGCGAGCTCGCCGTTCGGCAGCACGATCGCTCACGGGGGCCACTCGCTGGCCATCATCGGCGGGTTGCTGCAGCAGATCTTCCGGGTGGACCGGACCCGACTGATCCTCGCCTACGGCTTCGAGAAGGTCCGCTTCCCCGAGGCAGTGCCGTCCGGGTCGAAGCTACGCCTCGTCGTCGACCTCGCGGAGCTGCGGGAGCCGACGGCGGACGCGGTCGACGCCGTATGGCGGTGTGTGGTCGAGGGCGATGGCTTCGCCCGTCCGGCGTGTGTCGCCGACATGCTGATGCGCTACTACGGCGAGGCGTGAGCGACACTGCCCCAGGCAGACCACGAGGGGGTCGGTACCAGTTCCGGTACCGACCCCCTCGTTCATTCGTCACTTGTGCAGCAGGGCTCGGATCCCGGGCTTGTCGAGCTTCCCAGTCGCATTCCGCGGCATCGTCGCAACGATCTCCAGCCGTCGCGGCAGTTTGTAGCGGGCGATCTGGGTGCCTGCGTACTCGCGAACCCGCTCCAGGGTGACCTCGGCTCCTTCGGTCGGGCAGCAGACCGCAACGACCGTCTCGCCCCACTCCCTGTCGGGCATCCCCACCACCGCCACGTCGCTGACGCCCGGCACTGCGCGGAGCACGCGCTCCACCTCTGCCGGGTAGACGTTCTCGCCGCCGGTGATGATGACGTCCTTGATGCGGTCGATGATGAAGAAGTAGCCGTCCTCGTCCTCGTAGCCGATGTCGCCCGAGTGGAACCAGCCCTCGTCGTCGAACACGGCCGCGGTCGCGACGGAGTCCTCCCAGTATCCAGGGGTGACGTTCGGCCCGCGTACGACCAGTTCGCCCGGCGTCCCGGGCTCGACGAACTCTCCGGTTGCGGGGTCGACGACGCGTACCTCGGTGTAGGGCATGGGAACACCCGCCGAGCCGGGCTTGTCGAGCGTGGCCTCCACGGGCATGTGGGTAGCCGTCGGAGCGAACTCCGTGGCGCCCCATGCCTGCTGGATCGGCACCCCGCGTTCGGCGAACCGCCTGATCTGCTCGGGTGGCACCGGCGCGCCGGAGACGACGAGAGTCCGCAGACCTGACAGGCGGGACCACGCGTCCGGCACCGCCTCGAGCGCGTCGAGCATCGTCGGCACCGCGAACGTCGTCTTGACCTGGTAGCTCTCGATATCGTTGAGGAAGTCGACCGGGTCGAAGCGGCGTCGGATGAGGACCGTCCCGCCCCGGACCAGCGACCGCAGCGTGAAGCTGTTGAGCGCGCCGATATGGAACAGCGGGGCGCCCGCGAGCGTGACGTCGCGACGCTGGGTGTCCATTCGGAGATCGGTGTTGAGCGAGTTCCACCACAGGTTTCCGTGGGTCAGGACAATGCCCTTCGGTCGCCCGGTCGACCCGCTGCTGAAGAGGATGACAGCCGGATCGTCGAAATCCCGCGAGATCGCGGGCCTCCAGGCGGTCGCCGCCTTGGTCAGCTCACTCCAACTCTCCCATCGGCGCCGGCCCGCCTGCGCAGGCGCCTCCGGATCGTCATCGACGAGCAGGAGTGCCTTCAGCGCCGTCTGGTCCTTGATCTCATCGATCGCGTCGGCGTACGCGCCTTCGCCGACCAGAACCGTGGCACCGCTGTGCTGGAGGGCTGACCGGAGCTCGGGGGCCGTGAGCCGGAAGTTCAACGGGACATAGATCGCTCCGAGGCGCATCGATGCGAGCATCGTGACGATGTAGGCGGAGCTGTTCATGCCGAGGTAGGCGACGCGGTCGCCGGCCGCGATCCCGTGCTCGGCGAACACGGACGCAGCGCGCGCTGCGCGGTCCTCGAGCTCTCCGTAGGTGAGGTTGCCGCCGGCGTAGATGAGCGCGCTCGAGTCACGGAAGTACTTCGCGTTCCTGCTGACCGACGTGGCGGGGTTGATGTCTGCATGCATGGTGATGTCCCGAGTCACTGCTGGACCTCGCGGCGGAGGATGGCTTCGGCCTGGGCGTCGCCGGCGGGACCCGGCGGCGTCGGCAGGGGATCGGAGGCGGATGCTGTATCGGTCGCAGGGGTGTGCAGGTCGTCGAGGCTCAGTCGCGACGTCTCTCGCAGCGCCAGGACGCAGCCGATCGAGATCAGGCACAGCACCGCCATGATGATCGAGACCATCAGCGGGCCGCCACTGAAGGAAACGACAGAGGCGAAGACGCCGGGGGCGAGGCCGCCGCCGATGGCCGAGATCTGGAAGCCGAGCGAGGCGCCGGTGTACCGGTACCGCGTCGGGAAGAGCTCGGCGTACAACGCCGCCAGCGGGCCGAACCAGCACGACAGGAGAATTCCCTGACCGACGACGACCGCCAGCACGAGGAGGGCAGTCGAGCCGCTGTCGATGAGCGGGAACAGAACGAAGGACCAGATGGCCAGTGAGCCGGCGCCGGCGGCGACGAGGGCGCGGCGACCGAAGCGGTCCGAGAGCCCGCCGGCGATGAGAGTGGCGATCACGGCGACCACTGACGACGTCGTCAGTGCATTGAGCACGGTCTGCCGCTCGAACCCGTGGTTGACGGCGTAGGCGATGACGAACGTCGTCAGAGTGGCCTGGGAGACGAAGTAGCCGACCCCCATACCGATCGAGAGGACGAGGTTCTTCGGGTGGTGCCGCAGTACGTCCAGCAACGGAAGACGGGACGGGGCCGACTTGACGGCGCCGGTGAACGCAGGCGGCTCATCGAGCCGCAGCCGCACGACCAGGCCGATCACCAGCAGCACCGCGCTGAACAGGAAGGGGATGCGCCACCCCCAGCTGATGAACGCGGCATTGCTCATCGCCCCCGAGCACAGCGTCAGGATCGCGGTCGACAGCACCATGCCGCTCGGAGCTCCGGCGTTACCGAAGCTGGCCCAGAGGCCGCGGCGGGAGGTGGCATGCTCGGCCGCCATCAGAACGGCGCCGCCCCACTCGCCGCCAACGGCGATGCCCTGGATCACGCGCATGAAGACCAACAGCACCGGGGCCCACGCGCCGATCGATGCATAGGTCGGGAGCAGGCCGATGAGCGTGCTGGCCACACCCATGATCGTCATGCTCAGGACCAGCATGCGCTTGCGGCTGACTCGGTCACCGAAGTGGCCGAAGATCACGCCGCCCAGCGGCCGGGCGATATAACCCGCCGCCAGCGTGCCCAGACTTGCGATCGTCGCCAGTGCGGGGCTCAGGTCCGAGAAGAAGACTTTATCGAAGACCAGTGCCGACGCCGTGGCGTAGAGCAGGAAGTCGTAGTACTCGATGGTGGTGCCCAGATAACCGGACACGACGGCCAGGCGTAGTTGCTGACGCTGGCTCTTTACAGCCGCGGTTGTTCCCATGTAGGGGTCCCCTCTTAAAACAATCAGCCAGCGTGACGGCAGTCACAACTGATGCACGACAACAATGAGGGCAGGCACTCGCGGGAAGCGACGTACAGACCGGACGAAAGCTGCCTCGCGGATTGGCCATTACATACAGCCAGGCGGCTGGCTCTCCGATGGAACCACGTGCAAGCAGCATGGCTGGACGCTTCGTCCAAGGATTCGGCAGGGATTCGGAGAGTCGGACCCTCGCCGGTGTCATCGCCTGTGTCCAATAATCGCGAGAGTGGAATCCATGAAATTCACTCACGAGTCCCTGCCCCAGCGCGTCACCTTCGCCTCCGGTGAGGCGGCTACTGCGGTCAAGGCCGAGGTCGAGGCACTCGGCGCTTCGAAGGTCATGCTGATCGCGTCCGACCGCGAAAAGAAGCTGGCCGACCCGATCGCAGAGGTACTGCCGGTCGCCCTTCGGCACGACGAGGTCGTGATGCATGTTCCGGTCCAGGTGGCCGACCGCGCGCGTGACGCCGCGGCCACCGCCAAGGCGGACGTCCTCGTGTCGGTCGGTGGGGGGTCGACCACGGGGCTCGCAAAGGCGGTCGCGCTGACTGCGGGCCTGCCGATCGTGGCGGTGCCGACGACGTACGCCGGATCCGAGGCCACCAACGTGTGGGGGCTGACCGCCGGTGAGACGAAGACGACCGGTGTGGACCCGAAGGTCTTGCCGGCATCCATCGTCTACGACGCTACGCTGCTCACGACGCTGCCGGGCGACATGACGGTTGCGAGCGGTTTGAACGCGCTCGCGCACTGCGTGGACGCGATGTGGGGCCCCCGGGTGGACCCGATCGACCAGGCCATGGCGCAGGAGGCGATCCGTGGCCTTGCGGCCGGGCTACCGCGGGTGAAGGCCGACTCGGCGAGTGTGGAGGGGATCGAGCAGACGCTCTATGGTGCCTACCTCGCGGCGGTCGCGTTCGCGTCCGCCGGCAGCGGGATGCACCACAAGATCTGCCACGTCCTGGGTGGGATGTTCGACCTCCCGCATGCCCAGACTCACGCGGTCGTGCTGCCGTATGTGTTGGCGTTCAACGCACCCAACGCGCCGGAGGCGGAGCGGCGTATCGCGGCGGCGTTCGGATCTGCGACCGCCACCGAGGGGCTGCGCGCGCTGCGGGAGCGGCTGGACGCGCCGCGTGCGCTCAAGGACTACGGCCTGCCCGAGGACGGCGTCGCCAAGGCCGTCGCCCCGGTGCTGGCGGCGATCCCGGCCAACAACCCGACCCCCGTCACCGACGAGAACCTGACCGCGCTTCTGCGCGCGGCCTGGGAAGGAGCCGAGCTATGACCACCGCCGCTTCCAAACAGCGCGCGCAGGTGAACCCCAAAACTGCGGGTGCGGATGCCCGCGGCACGATCTTCCGAGAGGTGAGCCCGGAGCAGCAGGCCGTCGAGCAGCAGCTCGTCGACCATGTGGTGGCGTCCTTCGAGGCGTGTGAGGACCCGCGGCTGAAGGAGTTGATGGTCGCCCTCGTCAAGCACCTGCATTCCTTCATCCGCGAGGTGCGGTTGACCGAAGAGGAGTGGGGGACCGCGATCGACTTCCTCACCAAGGCCGGGCACATCACCGACGACGTGCGCCAGGAGTTCATCCTCCTCAGTGACACGCTGGGTGCGTCGATGCAGACCATCAACGTCAACAACGCCGCCTATGCCGATGCCACCGAGGCAACGGTGTTCGGGCCGTTCTTCGTCGAGGACTCCCCCGCCATCGACAACGGCGGGGACATGGCATTCGAGGCACCGGGTGAGCCGTGCTGGGTCGAGGGCACGGTCACCGACACCGACGGCAACCGGCTGGCCGGGGCGCGGATCGAGGTGTGGGAGGCCGACGAGACCGGTCTGTATGACGTGCAGTACGACGCGGGGAAGCGGGCCGCGCGAGCGCACCTGTTCACCGAGGCCGACGGCAGCTACCGCTTCTGGGGGCTCACCCCGACGCCGTACCCCATCCCCAACGACGGGCCGGTCGGCAGGATGCTCGACGCCGTCGGCCGCTCCCCGCTGCGCGCCTCGCATCTGCACTTCATGGTCAGCCACGAGGGCGCCCGCACGCTGGTGACCCACATCTTCCCCGAGGGTGACCCGATCGGGTGGAAGGACACCGTCTTCGGCGTCAAGCAGTCGCTGATCAAGAGGTTCGAGCCCCAGGCTGCCGGCACCCCGACCCCCGACGGACGCGTCATTGACGGCACCTGGTCACGCGTCCGGTTCGACATCGTCCTCGCACCCGCAGGAGTGTGACGCGGGAGTGTGAAGATGTCAGATCTCCGCGGCGTGTACGCGGCGGACTCTGTTCGCCACACAACTGCGCTGCTCGCCGTCCCACTCGACGTTCGTGCAGGCGACCGGTCGTGGACCGCAATGATCGGCGCTCGCGTCGCCCGAGCCCGTCGTCGACGCGAAGCTGTGCGCCGGTGTCGTCAAGCGGCGCGGAGCCGAGCTCGTCGATCTGCGCCGACGTCGGTATGAATCATGCCTAGGCCGATTTCGGAACTATGCCGGTTACTTCGCTGTCGCGAGCGCGGTGATGGCCAGGTCGCGGTGCCGCAGCACCTGGCTGATATCGGTCAGCAACACCCGCGGGTCAGCATCTGCCGGGCCGGGGCGTGACTGTTGACAGCGCTGGAGAGGTGGGGTCCCACCAGGGGCATGCCGACACGTCGGCATGCCCGCTCCACGACGTCCCCGAAGAGGTCCGCGCGGGCACGACGAGCACGACAGGTCAGGAACAGCCTGCGCGGTGCTGGGTCTGTTGCAAGTCGCGCGCCGACCAGGTAGCCGGCCACCGCCTGCCCGACCTCCGTGGCAGCGTCATCGCGTCGCGACGGCGGGCCTTGCTGCGGATGGTGACCGCACCGGCCCGCCAGTTGATGTCCCCCGACTTCACTGGCAACTTCGATCGAGCGCAGACCAAAGCCGGGCGACCAGGGTGATGATCGCGAAGTCACGTACCCACCTGGCGTGCCACGGTCGCAACTGTCCAGCAACGCTTGGACGCCGTCGGCTGAGGCGGTCGGCGGGAGGCTGGTGTGATGCCAGTCGGCCACTGACTGGGTCGTCGCCGCCAACGGCGTGGGGGTGAGCCCGCGCAGGAACAGGTAGCGCAACAGCGCACGGAACTCGGCGACTCGACCCTTGGCCGCGTCCATGCTGCAGCGATCGCACTCGGCCAGGAGGAAGGAACTGAGTCCGGCGCCGGTCAGGCCTGCCAAGCGGGGGTCCCGGCATCTCGCTGGGCCAGGAACTGCCGCGCGGTGTTCTCATACCGCAGCATCGACGCATCCCTGCTGACCGAGGCAGTGTCGGCCTGGACCGCTCCGCGCTGGTGCCCCGAAGAACTGCCGACGGGTTCTTGACCCGGAAGACCTTCGGCTCCTGGGACCCCGCCGCGTCTTCGACCCCACTGCCACCCGGAAGCGGAGCCGTACCGTCGCCGGGACCTCGTCGCCTTTACTGAGTGGCACGGCTAGTACTCCAGCTGTAGATCGTGATCTTGTTGCTGGAGTGTGGTGGAGAGGGGGCCGCCGCCGGTCGTCGACGAGATCGAGCTGGCCAGCAGAGGCGTCCGCTACTCGAGTCCTCCGAGACGGCGGGCATCTTTGATCTCGTGGAGCCTGGCAGCCGTCATCGGGGTCCACTCCCTCCTCTGTCCAGCGGCACGAAGGGCTTCCCCGACCTCGCTGAGCTTCGCGGAGGACAACACGCCCGCCCGCTCGATCAGGTCGTCCCGGGCCACGGTGGTCAGCCAGGTGCAAGGAGTAAAGCCTGGACGCGGGAACGCGAACCGCAGCACGCCTTCGAAGGGCAGTCCTTCCCGGGCGCCTATCGCCACTTCAACGCCCAGGCCGCTGATGTCGACGCCCGCTGGCGCAACGACCTGCATGACCTGGAACCCGGATGACTCGTCATCCGACAGCAGCACGACTGGGCGTCGCTCGTCGAAGTCGACCCACCAGACTTCGCCGCGTTGCATGTGGTCCTCCTGGCACGAGACGGCGGGCGAACGCTGCATGCCCGAGCGGGATACCGGATGCGGCCCCGTCTTCGCACGTCGTGACCGACGGGTGGTGAAGACGGGTGCGGCCACCGTTGATCATCGGTGTGTGAAGACTAACGATCATGCGGTGGCCGCGGGTCACAGCGTAGACCCTGCCCGCTGGCAGGAGGCGTTCGAGGTCCTGATGAGCCGGATAGCAGGCCGGTTCGCACGGGTTGAACCCCGGCGCCGCGTGAGGGATCTGGTGCTGGGGCTGCTGTCGGACCTGCCACGCAAAAACTGCTGGAGCATCGCCGAGTGGGCCGGAGAGGCCACCCCGGACGGCATGCAGCACCTGCTCGGCCGGGCCCGATGGGATGCCGACACCGTGCGCGACGACGTGCGCGAATACGTCCTGGAGCATCTGCACGACGAGGACGCGGTGCTGGTGGTCGACGAGACCGGGGACGTGAAGAAAGGCACGCACACCGTCGGTGTCCAGCGCCAGTACACCGGCACCGCCGGGAAGATCGAAAACGCGCAAGTCGCCGTCTACCTCGTCTACGCGGGCCGCCGCGGACACGCGGCAGTGGACCGTGAGCTGTACATCCCGCGCTCCTGGACGCGCGACCCAGATCGCTGCCGAGCCGCGGGCCTGGACGAGGACACCGTCTTCGCGACCAAGCCGGAGCTGGCCGCCCGCATGATCGGCCGATTTCTCGATGCCGGGCACCGCGCCGGCTGGGTCGCGGGCGACGAGGTCTACGGCGGCAACCCGAAGCTGCGAACCGCGCTGGAAGAGCGCCAGGTCGGCTACGTGCTCGCCGTCGCCTGCTCCCATGAAGTCACCACCGGCGCGGGGAAGTTCCGCGCGGATGCCCTGGCCGCGAAGGTGCCCAAGCGGGCCTGGCAGAAGCTGTCGGCAGGGGCCGGCGCCAAGGGACACCGCTTCTACGACTGGGCCGTCATCGACCTGGCCGAACCCCGCCCCGGCAGCCATCAACTGCTGATCCGCCGCAACCGCACCACCGGTGAACTGGCTTACTACCGCTGCTGGTCGCCAGCGACGGTGCCTTTGGCCACGCTGGTGCGTGTCGCCGGGTCGAGATGGCGGGTGGAGGAGACCTTCCAGGCCGGAAAGGGCCTGGCCGGACTGGACGAGCACCAACTCCGCCGCTTCACCTCGTGGTCTCGCTGGGTCACCCTCGCCATGCTCGCCCACGCCTTCCTCGCCGTCGTCCGTGCCCACGAACACGCCCGCGACCCCGCCCCCAACGGGCTGATCCCGCTCACCTGCAACGAGATCCAGAAACTATTCACGACGCTCGTCGTCCGGCCCGTGCACGATGTGGCCCACCTACTCGGCTGGTCCGACTGGCGACGCCGCCATCAGGCCCGAGCCCAAGCCAGCCATTACCGCCGACAAGCCGCGAACCAGACATGAAGATCACGATCTACAGCTGGAGTACTAGGCGGGCGTCAGGCGTCGCCGAGGTTTGCCCTTGCCTGACGAACAATGGCGTCGCTGACCGCGGCGACTTCCGTGCGACGCAAGTTGGCGGGGCGGCCGGTCATCCAGTAGCTGAGGTTCGCAACCGCCTCGTTCTCGAGAACTGGTACCAGGTCGCGGTGTCGTCGGGCGAAGTACACGGGCAGAAGGCCTATCCCCGCTCCAGCCGTTACCAAGGCCACCTGTGCCGCGACGCTTGTCGCTCCCAGGAGTCCCGGTCGGCCCGGGAAGAACCGGTCGATGAGATCGAGGTCTGTGACCTGAAGCATCGACTCCACGTAGTAGACGGGCAGGTGGTCGCGCAGATCGTCGCGGGAGTGCAGGGGGCCGCAGGCTTCGAGGTAGGAGCGGGAAGCGAACAGTCCCAGCTGGTAGCCGGCAAGCCGAGTGGTGTGGAGACGGGGCGAGACCGAGCGAGTGACTCCGATGTCGAGGTCGGCGCTCGGGCCGTGAGTCGGTGTCGTCCGGGTCATCGAGATCAGCTCGAGGTGTACGTCTGGATGTGCTTCGCTGACCGTCGCCGCGGCTGGTGCCACCACCTCGGCCATGAAGACCTCCGGGGCGGTGACGCGCACCAGGCCCTGCAGCGCGCGGGTTTGAGGGTCGCGGCTCAGGGAGGCGACCGCGGCCTCGACCGCCCGGGCGCCCTCGCAGGCGGTCTCGCCCAATGGGGTCAGCTCCCAGCCACCGGGCGCCTCGACGAGCAGTCGGCCGCCCATCGCAGCCTCGAGCGCTTGCACCCGGCGGGCCACCGTCGTGTGATCTACCCGAAGGTCTCGGGCGGCGGCGCTGAATGTGCGGCGCCGGGCAGCGGCCAACAGCACCAGTAGGTCGTCGGTTCGCAGGTCTGCCACGTGTGCATTCTTGCAGAGTGAGTCCGCAGGGTTGGACATTGCTCCTCGGGTCGAAGGCATATGGGATAGGAGCTGCCAGAGACTTACTAGGGCGTCCTAGCAAATTCTCGTCGCCGCGTTCTTGTCCACCTACTCTCGGGAGTCGCCATGCCGCAGGTCCACAACATCGCGCCGTTGAGTGGAGTGGTGGTCGTCGACCTGAGCCGAGCCCTCGCCGGGCCACAGGCGACGATGATGCTGGCGGATCTCGGCGCGCGGGTGATCAAGGTGGAGAGCCCCGATGGGGACGACAGCCGCCACTGGGGCCCGCCGTTCGTCGGCGACGACGGCATCTCGACCTATTTCCTCTCGTGCAACCGGAACAAGGAGTCGGTGACCGCGAACCTCAAGTCCGAGGAGGGCCGGTCGTTCCTCACGGCGCTGCTCCAGGTCGCCGACGTGCTGGTGGAGAACTTCCGGCCGGGAGTGCTGGAGCGGCTGGGGTTCGGCGAGCAGCGTCTGCGCGAACTGAACCCGCGGCTGGTGATCTGCTCACTGACCGGTTTCGGGCACGACGGGCCCGAATGGCAGCGTGCGGGCTATGACCAGATCGCCCAGGGCGAGGCAGGACTGATGAGCCTCACTGGCCCGGCCGGCGAGCCGACGAAGGTGGGTGTTCCGATCGGTGACCTGCTGGCAGGGATGAACGGCGCCTACGGAATCGTGGCCGCCCTCTTCGAACGCGAACGCACCGGTCGCGGTCGGGTGGTCCGTGCCAGCCTGCTCTCGAGCATCGTCGGCGCTCACGCCTTCCAGGGAACCCGGTACACCGTCGCCGGTCAAGTGCCCACGGGGGAAGGCAACCACCACCCCTCCATCGCGCCGTACGGCATCTTTCGCACTGCCGATGCCCCGATCCAAATCGCCTGCGGCAACGACGCGATCTGGCGGCGCCTGTGCCAGGTGCTGGACCTGTTCGTCGAGGACCCGCGCTTTGCGAGCAACCAGTTGCGCGTTCAGCACCGCGACCGCGTGACCGCAAGGTTGGAGACCGTGCTGCGGGGGGCGCCGGCCGACCACTGGCTGAAGCTGCTCGAGCACGCGGGCGTCCCCGCCGGTCGGGTACGCACCTTGGACGAGGTCTATACCTGGGACCAAACCCGTTCCCAGGGCCTGCTGGTCGAGGTCGACCATCCCACCCTCGGGCCGGTCGAGCTGCCCGGTCCGGCATTGCGCTTCGACGACAACCCGTATGCCGGCGCCCGGGAGCACCACACCCACCCGCCCCTCTTGGGCGAGCACGACGACTCCGTCCGTGCGTGGCTCGGACTGACCTCCGCTGCGTTGGGCACGGAAGACAAGCCGTGGGCATCGACGAAGTCGGCCTGAGGGCGATGATGCAAGCGGTTCGAAAGTTCGCCGAGAGCTCGCACGTCCATACCTGTCGGAGTACGCCGTGGAGCGGATCGTGCGTGACCTACGGGTGCACCAGCTCCTCGAGGGCACCAACGAGGTCATGCGGCTCATCATCAACAGAACAGTACTGGAGGTAGCAGCATGAGTGACCAGCCGACCATTGAGCCTTCGGTCCTCGCCGAGCGACGTGGTCCCCTTGGCCTGTTGACCCTCAACCGGCCTCGTTCGATCAACGCACTCACCCACGAGATGGTGGGCCTGCTGCAGGCGGCGCTCGACGACTGGGCGACCGACCCGGCCGTGACCGCAGTAGTGGTCAAGGGGGCGGGGGCGCGTGGTCTGTGCGCGGGCGGCGACATCGTCTCGATCTACCAGGACGCCGTATCCGGTGGACACGGGGCTGTGGACTTCTGGCGCGACGAGTACCGCCTCAATGCCTTCATCGCCTCCTACCCCAAGCCCTACATCGCGCTCATGGACGGGATCGTGCTCGGTGGCGGCGTCGGGGTGTCCGCCCACGCCAGCCACCGAGTGGTCACCGACAAGACGAGGGTCGGAATGCCGGAGACCGGCATCGGGTTCGTCCCGGACGTGGGCGGCACCTGGCTGCTCTCCCGTGCCCCCGGCGAGCTCGGCACCCTCGTGGCGCTCACCGCGGGCCACATGACCGCCGGCGACGCCATAGCACTCGGGCTGGCCGACCACTTCGTGGATTCCGCCGATCTCGAGACTCTCGTCGACCTGCTCGTGGACCACCCGGTCGACGAGGCGCTCACGAAGGTCGCCCGACCGGCACCGCCCTCGAAGCTCGCCGAGCAGCGGACCTGGGTCGACGCCGCCTTCGCCCACAACACCGTCGCGGAGATCCTCGACGCGCTGAACAGGCGACCCGAGCCGGAGGCCGCCGAGGCCCTGACGGCGATCCGCTCCAAGTCACCCACTTCCCTGGTTGTCACTCTCCGCGCGCTACGCGCCGCCCGCCGGATGACCCGGCTGGAGGAGGCGCTCGCGCAGGAGTTCCGGTTGGCGGTCCGCCTTCTGCGCGGCCACGACATGGCTGAGGGCATCCGGGCGCAGGTCATCGACAAGGACCGCAATCCGCGCTGGGAGCCGCCCCAGGTAGCCGACGTCGATCCCGCCGAGGTCGACGCCCATTTCGCGTCGCTGGAGGACGCAGAGCTGGAGTTCGACCCCACCTCGTCAGTAGGCCCGGCCGCGGCGCCGGAGCAGGAAGGAACTGCATGAACAGGAAGATCGCGTTCGTCGGTCTGGGCAACATGGGTGGCCCGATGGCGGCGAACCTCGTGAAGGCGGGCTACGCCGTGACCGGGTTCGACCCCTCACCGGCCGCCTGTGAGCAGGCCGTGGAGAAGGGCGTCGTCCTGGCGGGGTCCGCGGCGGAGGCCGCCGCCGGGGCAGAGGCCGTCATCACGATGCTGCCGACCGGCGACCACCTCCTCGACGTCTACCTCGGCCGCCGTGGCGACACACCGCTGCTGGAAGCCGTCCCCACGGGCGCTCTGCTGATCGACTGCTCCACGGTCGCCGTCCAGGACGCTCGGACCGCCGCCGGTCATGCGGTCGAGGCGGGCCACCGTGCGATCGACGCGCCGGTCTCCGGCGGGGTGGTCGGAGCCGCGGCCGGCACGCTCACGTTCATGGTCGGCGCCGACGAGGCCGACATCGACGAGGCGCACACGATTCTCGAGCCGATGGCCGGCCGCGTCGTGCACTGCGGCGGTGTCGGTGCCGGGCAGGCAGCGAAGATCTGCAACAACATGATCCTGGGCGTCTCGATGATCGCCGTGTCAGAGGCGTTCGTCCTCGGCGAGCGCCTCGGGCTGACTCACCAGGCGCTCTTCGACGTGGCGTCCACTGCTTCCGGACAGTGCTGGGCGCTGACCACCAACTGCCCGGTCCCCGGCCCGGTCCCGACCAGCCCCGCCAACCGGGACTACGCACCCGGCTTCGCCTCGCCGTTGATGGCCAAGGACCTCGCCCTCGCCATGAAGGCGGCGGACGCCACGCTGACCGACGTCAGGCTCGGCCGGCTCGCCACCGACCTGTACCGCGACTTCGCCGTCGGCAGCGGCCGCACCCGCGACTTCTCGGCCATCGTCGAGCAAGTCCGCCAGGAACCGTTCGAACCCGCCCAGGAGGTAACCCCATGACCGCGACCCCCGAACAGCAGAATGGCTACGAGAACATCATCGTCGAGCGCCGCGGGCGAGTCGGCATCATCACGCTCAACCGCCCTCAGGCCCTGAACGCCCTCAACGCCGCGCTCATGACAGAGGTCGTCGCTGCCGCAACCGAGTTCGATCAGGACCATGGCATCGGCGCGATCGTGCTGACCGGTTCGGAAAAGGCGTTCGCCGCTGGTGCCGACATCAAGGAAATGGCCAGCCTGACATACGCCGACGTCTTGCTCTCCGACTTCTTCTCGGCATGGGACAGATTCGCGGCCGTGCGCACACCCACGATCGCGGCCGTGGCCGGGTACGCCCTCGGCGGCGGCTGCGAGGTCGCGATGATGTGCGACCTGCTGATCGCGGCCGAGA
Source organism: Streptomyces incanus (assembly GCF_042656345.1). Taxonomy (NCBI): domain Bacteria; kingdom Bacillati; phylum Actinomycetota; class Actinomycetes; order Kitasatosporales; family Streptomycetaceae; genus Streptomyces; species Streptomyces incanus. Next base: position 5,526 of record NZ_JBHSPC010000085.1, on the reverse strand, counting down.
ACGCACGGTTCGGGCAACCCGAGATCACCCTCGGGACGATCCCCGGCATCGGCGGAACCCAGCGGCTGACCAGGGCGGTGGGCAAGGCCAAGGCGATGGACCTGATCCTGACAGGCCGAATGATGGATGCCGCCGAGGCGGAACGGGCCGGACTGGTCTCGAGGATCGTGCCGACCGAGCGCCTCCTCGACGAGGCGATCGAGACCGCGGAGAAGATCGCCGCGATGTCGCTGCCGGCGGCCTACGCCGCCAAGGAAGCCATCGCCCAGGCATTCGAATCCACCCTCGCCCAGGGCGTCACCTTCGAGCGGCGCACCTTCCACGCCACCTTCGCCCTCGCAGACCGAGCCGAGGGGATGACCGCGTTCGTCGAGAAGCGGCCACCCACCTTCAAGCACGGCTGAGCGATCCCGACCCACCGACCAGACCCCCTGCTCAGAAAGCTGGCATCCGTTGAAGCACCAGACTGTTCTCGAACTGAACAGCACCGACGCCCCCGACTGGCCCATGTACATCGACGGTGAGTGGGTCGACTCGGTCGAGGGCGCCTGGACCGAGGTCGTGTGCCCCTCGCGGGCGGGCACCGTCCTGGCCCGGGTCCCCAACGGCTCCGCGGCCGACGTCGACCGCGCTGTCGCTGCCGCCCGAGCGGCGCAGCCGGCCTGGGCCGCCCTGCACTTCACGGCCCGGCAGCGAGCCCTGCTGCAGATCGCCGACGCCCTCGAGGGCGAGGCGGAGTCCCTGGCGGCCTTGACCACACAGGACACGGGCAACGCTTTGCGCACCCAGGCGCGTCCGGAGGCGGCCACGCTCGTCTCGCTGTTCCGCTACTTCGCCGGCGTGGCCGGCGAGTTCAAGGGAACCGTGCTGCCGGCGGGCGAGAACCAGCTCCAGTACACCCGGCTGGAGCCGCTCGGCGTCGTCGGCGCGATCCTGCCGTGGAACTCCCCGCTGATGATCGCCGCAATGAAGATCCCGGCCGCACTCGCCGCCGGCAACGCCCTCGTCGTCAAGCCCGCCGAGGATGCACCGCTGACCATCCTCCGGCTCGCGGAGCTCGCCGCCGAGCACCTGCCCGCCGGCGTCCTCAACGTGGTCACGGGACGCGGCAGCATCGTGGGGGAGGCGATCGTGCAGCACCCCGGGATCGACAAGGTCTCCTTCACCGGCTCCTCGTCGGTTGGTCGGCACGTCGCCACCGCTGCCAGTGAGCGTCTGGCCCACGTGTCGCTTGAGCTCGGCGGAAAGAGCCCGAGCATTGTCTTCCCCTCCGCCGCGACCCCCGACCGAATCGACGCGACCGCCGCCGGCGTGCTCCTGGCGATGCGCTTCACCCGCCAGGGCCAGTCCTGCACCGCAGGCTCACGGCTGTTCGTGCACGAAGACGTCTACGAGGCCTTCCTGGACCGACTGGCGGCCCAGGTCGGTGCGCTTAAGGTCGGCGACCCGCTCGATGAGGCCACCGACATGGGGACGATCATCAACGCCAAGCAGCACCAGACGGTGCGTGAGTACGTCGAGGACGGCAAGAGCCAGCCCGGCGTGCGCGTCGTGCTCGACGGCAGCACCTTCAGCCCCGAGGGCCTCGAAGGCTTCTACCAGGGCCCGACCATCCTGGCCGGTGTGCGCAACAGCTGGCGTGTGGCCCGTGAGGAGATCTTCGGCCCGGTTCTGGTGGTCATCCCGTGGCGAGACGTGGACGAGGTCGTCGCCATGGCCAACGACTCCCACTACGGTCTGGCGGCCTACGTCTGGTCGGCCGACCTCGACGAAGCCCTTGCCACCGCCCACCGGATCGAGTCCGGCTGGGTGCAGGTAAATCAGGGCGGCAGCCAGATGGTCGGGCAGTCCTACGGCGGCTACAAGCAGTCGGGGACCGGGCGGGAGTTCTCCATCGAGGGCGCGATCGCCTCGTTCACTCAAACCAAGCAGATCAACGTGAGCATCCGGCGCTGAGCAATACGGTGTGGTCAGGATGTGCACCGGTGGCGGGCAGGCCTGGACGCACTGCTCCGGAATGGTTTGATGGTCCACCTGCAACCCCGCTGCGCGCGGTGCGAGCGGGACGGCGGGGCCGGCAGGATCATCCTTGAACGTCCGGAGACCCCCACGCCTTCAACCTGCCCGCAGCCCGCACACTCCGGGACGCGGTAACGCTCCGAAGACTCGGCGGTGCGCGGGGTCGCAGTCACCGCCGAGGGCAAACGGTTCCGCCCGGGCGGGGACGTGAACTCGTTCCTCGTCGCCCGACGGCGCTGCGGCGTATCTGCTCCTCCTGGCCAGCGCGCTGGAGCAGCAGTTCCGCCGGCTTTTCGAACCGGTCCAACCGGTCTTCCTGTGCCGGCACCCGGTCATGGTCAGCATGGCATGAGGGGCCGACACCGCCGTCCACGTCACAGCCATTCGTTGATCGCTGCGACGTGGACGGTGGCCTGGAAACGGACGGCGAGCTTGTCGAACCGGGTGGCCACCGCCCGGTTGCGTTTGAGGCGGTTGATGCCGCACTCCACAGCGTGGCGGGCCTTGTAGTCCTCGCGGTCGAAGGCCGGGGGACCACCGCCGCTGCTGCCGCGGCGTTTGCGGTGGCCGATCTGGTCGGCCGGTTCCGGGATGGTGCTGCGGATCTTGCGCTTGCGTAAGCAGGCACGGTTGGCGCGCGAGGAACAGGCCTTGTCGCCGCGCACCCGCAGCGGTCGCCGACGCGAGCGGCCGGGCCCGAGCCGGGGCACGCGAATGCCTTCCAGCACGCCGGGAAATGCGGCCTCTCCCCCCTCCGCCGGCCTGCGGTGACCAGCGGAGACAAGGGCCTTTGGCGTTGTTCGCAGGCCAGGTGGATTTTGGTGGTCCAGCCGCCCCGGGACCGGCCGAGTGCATGGTCGTCCGGCTCAACGCGGATGCCACCGGGCGGCTCTTTCTGGCCCTGTCCGTCCCGGCGGGCGCCGGCCGCGTGCTGATGCGCCCGGCAGATCGTGGAATCGACGTTCACCTCCCACGTGATCAGCCCTGCCGCATCCGCCCGGGCCTGGAGACCGACCAGCACCATCTGCCACACACCGGCCCGCTGGGCGGCGGAAGAGCCCATAGACCGTCTGCCGGGGTCCGTATTCCACCGGCAGATCACGCCATGGAGCCCCCGTCCGCACCCGCCGTCGGATCCCATCAACCAGTCTGCGTCGGCATGCAGATGGCCTGCCGACCTGTGCCACGGGCAACAGCGGTTCCAGCACAGCCCACTGCTCATCCGAGAGAGCCCCACGCCCCCACCGCGATCACCACGGCACGAGGCGCGGCAAGTAGCCCAGTCCTAAAACACGGCCTAACGGTGCTCGAAGACGGGCGGTCCGATCTCGGCTCTGGATCCGCCGCCGGTCCGGGGTCCTCGGTCGAGCGCCGTGTGGGACATCCCGCGGCCGGAGCGGGCGGTCCAGCGGCCGTCGCGCCGCTCGACCTCGATGGGCCGTTGGAAGCACGCGCTCATGCCGTCACTGGTGAGCACCTCTTCGACCGGACCGGACGCCTGGACCCTCCCGCCTCGCAGGAGCAGTGCGTGTCCGGTGCTGGCCGGCAGTTCCTCCACGTAGTGGGTGACGGTGACGGTGGTCAGGTCGGGGCGGGTCGTCGCGAGATAGTGCAGGGCGTCGATCACGTCCTCCCGGGACGGCAGATCGAGCGCGTTGTACGGCTCGTCGAGCAGCAGCAGGGACGGCTCGGACATCAGGGCCCTCGCGATGAGGACCCGGGCACGCTGGCCGCCGGAGCAGACGCCGTACGGGCGGTCCGCCAGGTCCTTGCAGCCCAGCTCGCCAAGCAGTTCGTGGGCCCGCTCGCGCGTGGCAGGGCCGTACTCACGCCACAGCGGCTGCACGGTCCCCGTCGCGCCGGTGAGGACGACCGCGTGCACGGTAGCGTCGCGCGGCACCTCCTGCCCCGGGGACACGAAACCGATGCGGGTGCGCAGTTCGCGCAGGTCGACGCGGCCGATCCGGTGGCCCAGCACGTCGACGCTGCCGCTGGTCGGATGCATGAGGGCGCCGACCAGCCGCAACATGCTCGTCTTGCCGGCACCGTTGGGGCCGAGCAGAGCCCAGTGCTCACCGGCCCGGATCGTCCAGTCGACGCGGTCGAGGATGACCTGACCTTCCGGGTACCGCAGGACGCTCACGCCGTTCAGCGCGGCCACGGTTGCTCTCACGAACCCACTCCCGTCGGACTGCCGCCGCATACGGGGGCGATCGGCGACGGAACCCCCACGTGCGCCTTGACCCACTCGACGACTTCTTGGGTGGGCGTGCCCGGGGTGAAGACGCGGGCGACGCCCATCCGCTCCAGCGGAGGGATGTCCCCTGTCGGGATGATGCCGCCGCCGAAGAGCGTGATGTCGGCCGCGTCGAGCTCCTTGAGCAGGTCGAGAACCCTGGCGAAGAGCGTCAGATGGGCACCAGACAGCACGGACAGGCCGATTCCGGCGACATCCTCCTGGATGGCCGCCTCCACGATCTGCTCCGGCGACTGATGCAGGCCGGTATAGATCACCTCGAGCCCAGCGTCGCGCAGGGCCCGGGCGATCACCTTGGCCCCGCGGTCATGACCGTCCAGACCGGGCTTGGCCACCAATACACGCAGGGGACTGGGTGTTGTTGTCATTGCCACTCACTTCTCAAGGCGTCCTGTGATGAGCACCGTTACGAACGTTCAGAAGGCGTCGCTCGGCACGTAGGTCCCCCAGATTTCCCGCAGCGCGTTGCACACCTCGCCCACCGTCGCCCGCGCGCGCAGGGCGTCCTTCATCGGGTACAGGACGTTGTCCTCGCCCTCCGCGGCCTTCTTCAGGGCGGCCAGGGCGGTGTCCACCGCCCGCTGGTCGCGCTCCGCGCGCAGCCTCGCCAGGCGTTCGGCCTGCTGGGCCTCGATCGCCGGGTCGACGCGCAGCGGCTCGTACGGCTCCTCGGCGTCGAGCTGGTAGCGGTTGACGCCGACCACGACCCGCTCACCGGAGTCGGTCTCCTGGGCGATGCGGTAGGCGGAGCGCTCGATCTCGCTCTTCTGGAAGCCGTGTTCGATGGCGTCGACCGCGCCGCCGAGGTCCTCGACCCGCTCCATCAGTTCCAGCGCCGCGGCCTCCACCTCGTCGGTCATCCTCTCCACGACGTAGGAACCCGCGAACGGGTCGACGGTCGCCGTCACGTCCGTCTCGTAGGCCAGGACCTGCTGGGTGCGCAGGGCCAGGCGGGCGCTCTTGTCGGTGGGCAGCGCGATGGCCTCGTCGAAGGAGTTGGTGTGCAGCGACTGGGTGCCGCCGAGGACCGCGGCCAGGCCCTGCACGGCGACGCGGACCAGGTTGACCTCGGGCTGCTGGGCGGTCAGCTGGACACCGGCGGTCTGCGTGTGGAAGCGCAGCATCAGCGACTTGGGGTTCTTCGCCCCGAACTCCTCCTTCATGAGCCGGGCCCAGATCCGGCGGGCCGCACGGAACTTGGCGACCTCCTCCAGGATCGTCGTCCGGGAGACGAAGAAGAACGACAGGCG
>NZ_JBHSPC010000084.1:0-57535 GCF_042656345.1 Streptomyces incanus | reverse complement strand
CCGGTGAAGCCGGTGGCCGGTGAAGCCGGTGGCCGGTGAAGCCGGTGGCCGGTGAAGCCGGTGGCCGGTGAAGCCGGTGGCCGGTGAAGCCGGTGGCCGGTGAAGCCGGTGGCCGGTAACCCCGGTGGCCGGTGGCGGTGACGCCGATGGCCGGTGACCCCGGTGGCCGGTGCGCCTGCGCGGGGGCGGAGTTCCGGCATGCGGATGTGGGCTACGGCCTACACCCGGGACGGTGCGGGGCACCCGTCCGTGCCGGGCGTAGGCCGTAGCCATCGCCCACTCACCGCCTGCGCAGATCCGCGACCCGTGCCCGCTCCGTGCTCTGGGCCTGTTCGGCCGCACCCAGGCCCACCGCCGACCGCAGCCCCGGACCCTGTCGACGGGGCCCCGGCAGCGGCACGTCCCGGCGCTGCTGCTGGCGTGCCGGGGCCCCGTCACCCCCCGGGCCCGCGGTACCTCCCGGTGCTCCGGCCACGGCGATCTGGACGCCCTGGTCGGCGAGTGCCTGCAACTCGGTGCCCGCGCGGTCGTCGTGCGCGGGCGGCTCGTCCGTCACCAGGCGGGTGATGAGGTCCGTGGGCACGGTCTGGAACATGGTGTCCATGCCGAGCTTGCCGTGGTCGGCGAGGACCACCACCTCCGCGGCGGCCTGCACCAGCGCCCGGTCGACGGAGGCCGACAGCATGTTGGAGGTGGACAGCCCACGCTCGGCGGTCAGCCCACTGCCGGAGAGGAAGGCCCTGGACACCCGCAACCCCTGGAGGGACTGTTCGGCACCGCTGCCGACGAGGGCGTAGTTCGAACCGCGCAGCGTACCGCCGGTCATCACGACCTCGACCCGGTTGGCGTGCGCCAACGCCTGGGCCACGAGCAGGGAGTTGGTGACGACGGTCAGCCCGGGCACCCGGGCCAGCCGGCGGGCCAGCTCCTGCGTGGTGGTGCCCGCACCGACCACGACGGCCTCGCCCTCCTCCACGAAACTCGCGGCGAGGTCGGCGATGGCGGTCTTCTCGGCGGTCGCGAGATGGGACTTCTGCGGGAAGCCGGACTCTCGCGTGAAACCACCCGGCAGTACCGCACCGCCGTGCCGGCGGTCGAGGAGTCCTTCTGCCTCCAGCGCGCGCACGTCCCGCCGTACGGTCACTTCGGAGGTCTGGACGACGCGGGCGAGTTCACGGAGCGACACGGCCCCGTTCGCTCGCACCATTTCGAGGATCAATTGGCGACGTTCTGCAGCGAACACGAAACTGACAGTAACTCCAGCGACCGTCTGCTTTCAGCACTTTGCGCTGAATAGCGGAAGTTGTTCGTACGCCCGACCGTCAAGTGGTATAAGCGCCAAGTGATGGCCTGGTTGCGCCGCTCATGCCACGTAAGCACTCCGCAACTCCCTGTGACCAACAGGGAGTTGACGGCGAGTCGGTGGGCGCCGGTGGGGAGCCGGGCTCGACTCCGTCAGGCTTCCCCGGTCATCTTCCGCGTGTGCAACTGCCGTGCCACTTCGGCGATCGAACCCGACAGCGAGGGGTACACGGTGAAGGCGTTCGCGATCTGCTCGACCGTCAGGTTGTTGTCGACCGCGAGCGAGATGGGATGGATCAGCTCCGAGGCACGCGGTGCGACCACGACGCCGCCCACCACGATCTCGGTACCCGGCCGGCAGAAGATCTTGACGAATCCGTCGCGGATGCCCTGCATCTTCGCGCGGGGGTTGCGCAGCAGCGGCAGCTTCACGACCCGCGCGTCGATCTTCCCCGCGTCGACGTCGGCCTGGGTGTAGCCGACGGTGGCGATCTCGGGGTCGGTGAACACGTTCGACGAGACGGTCTTCAGGTTCAGCGGAGCGACCGTGTCGCCCAGGAAGTGGTACATGGCGATGCGCCCCTGCATCGCCGCCACCGACGCCAGCGCGAAGACCCCGGTGACGTCACCGGCCGCGTACACGCCGGGGGCGCTGGTGCGGGAGACCCGGTCGGTCCAGATGTGCCCCGAGTCGCGCAGCCTGACCCCGGCCTCCTCGAGCCCCATGCCCGCGGAGTTCGGGACGGCGCCCACCGCCATCAGGCAGTGCGACCCGGTGATGACCCGCCCGTCCGCGAGCGTCACCTCCACCCGGTCCCCGACCCTCTTCACGGACTGGGCGCGCGAGCGCGCCATGACGTTCATGCCGCGGCGGCGGAAGACGTCCTCCAGCACCACGGCGGCGTCCGGGTCCTCGCCCGGCAGCACCCGGTCGCGCGACGACACGAGCGTGACCTTCGAGCCCAGCGCCTGGTACGCACCGGCGAACTCGGCGCCGGTCACACCGGAACCGACCACGATGAGCTCCTCGGGGAGCTCGTTCAGGTCGTACACCTGGGTCCAGTTCAGGATGCGCTCGCCGTCGGGCCGGGCGTCGGGCAGCTCACGCGGGTGGCCGCCGGTGGCGATGAGCACCGCGTCGGCGATCAGCGTCTCCTCGGTCCCGTCGGCGGCCCAAACGACGATCTTGCGCGATCCGTCCAGGGCCTGCATGCCCTCGAGCCGTCCGCGGCCGCGCAGCACCCGGGCGCCGGCCCGCGTCACGGACGCGGTGATGTCGTGCGACTGGGCCAGGGCCAGCCGCTTCACGCGGCGGTTCACCTTGCCCAGGTCCACGCCCACCACCCGGGCGGCCTGCTCGATGTGCGGGGTGTCGTCGGCGACGATGATGCCCAGCTCCTCGTAGGAGGAGTCGAAGGTGGTCATCACCTCGGCCGTGGCGATCAGGGTCTTGGACGGCACGCAGTCGGTGAGGACCGACGCCCCGCCCAGGCCGTCCGAGTCGACGACGGTCACCTCCGCGCCGAGCTGAGCGGCGACCAGCGCCGCTTCGTATCCGCCGGGTCCGCCACCGATGATCACGATCCGAGTCACGTACTCCATTGTCCCGCACCCTCCACCGTGCGACCGCCCCGGGGTCCGGCCGTGGCTCCCCTGTTACCGGAGTGGTCCGCGGTACGGCTGCCGTACGCTCTCCACCATGTCGCTCTACGCCGCGTACGCCGGCAACCTCGACGCGCGGCTGATGTCCCGCCGCGCCCCGCATTCGCCGCTGCGCGCCACCGGCTGGCTGAACGGGTGGCGGCTGACCTTCGGGGGCGAGAACTGGGGTCTGCCCTGGCCGGGCGGACCGGACGGCGGCCTGTCGGCCGAGGACGGGACCGGGACACGAATCGGGGCCGGGATCGGGAACGGGACCGAGAGCGGGACCGGGGCGCTCGCGACGATCGTCGAGGACCACTTCGCACAGGTCTTCGTCGCGCTGTACGACATCGCCCCCATGGACGAGGAGTCCATGGACCGCTGGGAGGGCACGGGCCTGGACATCTACCGGCGCACCCGCGTCCGCGTGCACACCCTGGACGGCGAGGAATCCGCCTGGACCTACGTCCTGAACGCCTACGAGGGCGGCCTGCCCTCGGCCCGCTACCTGGGCCAGGTCGCCGACGCGGCGGAATCCGCGGGCGCGCCCCACGACTACGTGATGGAACTGCGCAAGCGTCCCTGCTGAGCACAGGCGCTCACACGGAGCAGCTTCGCGCACCAGCCCGCAGGAACCCGCCCGTACGAAACCGCCGTACGAGGCCGGGTCGTGTCCCGCGTCGTGGCGCGGGGGATCAGGCGTGACGCGTTCCGGTACGAGGCCCCTGCCGGCCTCCCAAGGGACGGCGGTCCACGAGGCGCCCCGCTGGGACGGGTCGAACGCCCGGTCCGGCGGAGCCGCCGTCCCCGACCCGCGGATTCCGGCGCCCTGACCGGCCGCACCACCCGGCGGGACGCCATCCGAAGCCACCGCAGGAAGCCGCGCGCCGGAGCCGCGCGCCGCAGTCGGTCCGTTCTTCGTCGGAAACGACAGGACAACGATCGCGAGCCCGTGAGCTACAGCATCTACGCGCGTAGGCGAACACCGGCTACTCTCATCCGCGTGAACGCTTCTCTTCTTCCGGACGACATCCAGGGCGACCCCCACGCCGCAGCCGACGCCGCAGCCGCGCGCCTGCGTGAGCTCACGGGCGCCGAGACCCACGACGTCGCCCTCGTGATGGGCTCCGGCTGGGCACCGGCCGTGGACGCCCTCGGTGCCCCCGACGCCGAGTTCCCGGTCACCGAGCTGCCCGGTTTCCCGCCGCCCGCGGTCGAGGGCCACGGAGGCACGATCCGGTCCTACCGCGTCGGCACCAAGCGCGCCCTGGTCTTCCTGGGCCGCACCCACTACTACGAGGGCCGCGGCGTGGCCTCCGTCGCGCACGGCGTCCGCACCGCCGTCGCCGCCGGCGCCAAGACGGTCGTCCTGACCAACGGCTGCGGCGGTCTGCGCGCGGGCATGCGCCCCGGCCAGCCGGTCCTGATCAGCGACCACATCAACCTCACGGCCACCTCCCCCATCGTCGGCGCCAACTTCGTCGACCTCACCGACCTGTACTCCCCGCGTCTGCGGGCCCTGTGCAAGGAGATCGACGCGAGCCTGGAGGAGGGCGTCTACGCCCAGTTCCCCGGCCCGCACTACGAGACCCCGGCGGAGATCCGCATGGCGCGGGTGATCGGGGCGGACCTGGTGGGCATGTCGACGGTGCTCGAGGCCATCGCGGCGCGGGAGGCGGGTGCGGAGGTGCTCGGCATCTCCCTGGTCACCAACCTCGCCGCCGGCATGACCGGTGAGCCCCTCAACCACGAGGAGGTCCTCCAGGCGGGCCGCGACTCGGCCACCCGGATGGGCACCCTCCTGACCCAGGTCCTGGGCCGCCTGTAGGAGAACCCTTCACAGGACCCCTCGAGCAGGACCCCTTCCCGGGACCCCACAGGACCCGACGCCGTGGGCGAATCCGGCGGACCCGGGGCACGAGTCCGCCGACCGTGACACGCTCCGGGACCGTGTCACGGTCGCGGCCGGAGCACCCGGCTCCGGCGGTACGGGCTCGCGGAGCCCGGAACGCCGGGCCGAATCGACCAGCAGCATCAGGACCCGCGCCGGGCCCTCTCCCCGGGACCCCTTCGCGGGGTGGGACGACGCACCGAACCATTCGAGAGGCTGACCGACACGTGCACGACGACCTGACCACTCGCGCCCGTACCTGGCTCGCCGAGGACCCCGACCCCGAGACCCGCGCGGAACTCGCGGCGCTCCTCGACGCCGACGACGTCACCGAACTCGCCGCCCGTTTCAGCGGCACCCTCCAGTTCGGCACCGCGGGCCTCCGCGGCGAGCTGGGCGCCGGCCCGATGCGTATGAACCGCGCCGTCGTCATCCGCGCGGCCGCCGGCCTCGCCGCGTACCTCAAGAGGCAGGGGCAGACCGGCGGCCTCGTCGTGATCGGCTACGACGCCCGCCACAAGTCGGCGGACTTCGCCCGCGACACCGCCGCCGTCATGACGGGCGCCGGGCTCCGGGCCGCCGTCCTGCCCCGGCCCCTGCCCACCCCGGTGCTCGCCTTCGCCATACGGCACCTCGGCGCGGTCGCCGGGGTCGAGGTCACCGCCAGTCACAACCCGCCCCGCGACAACGGCTACAAGGTGTACCTCGGCGACGGCTCCCAGATCGTCCCCCCGGCCGACACGGAGATCGCCTCCGAGATCGCGGCCGTCGGGTCCCTGAACGACGTACCCCGCCCCGACGCCGGCTGGGAGACCCTGGACGACTCCGTCCTGGACGCCTACCTCGCCCGCACGGACGCAATCCTGGCCAAGGGCTCCCCCCGTACCGCCCGCACGGTCTACACGGCGATGCACGGCGTCGGCAAGGACGTCCTGCTCGCCGCCTTCGCGCGGGCCGGTTTCCCCGAGCCGGTCCTGGTCGCCGAGCAGGCCGAACCCGACCCGGACTTCCCCACCGTCGCGTTCCCCAACCCGGAGGAGCCCGGGGCGATGGACCTGGCCTTCGCGACGGCCCGCGAGGCGGAGCCGGACCTGGTCATCGCCAACGACCCGGACGCCGACCGCTGCGCCGCGGCCGTCAAGGACACCGAGGGGGGCGGCGACGGTGACGGAGGCTGGCGCATGCTGCGCGGCGACGAGGTGGGGGCACTGCTCGCCGCCCATCTGGTCCGCCGCGGGGCGACCGGCACGTTCGCCGAGTCGATCGTCTCGTCGGCCCTCCTCGCCCGCATCGCCGAGCAGGCGGGGCTGCCGCACGAGGAGACGCTGACCGGCTTCAAGTGGATCGCCAGGGTCGAGGGCCTGCGCTACGGCTACGAGGAGGCGCTGGGCTACTGCGTCGACCCGGACGGCGTACGCGACAAGGACGGCATCACGGCCGCCCTGCTCCTCGCCGAGCTGGCCTCCGAGCTGAAGGAGGAGGGCCGTACCCTCCTGGACCTCCTCGACGACCTCGCCGTGGCCCACGGCCTGCACGCCACCGACCAGTTGTCCGTCCGCGTCGAGGACCTGTCACTCATCGCGGACGCGATGCGCCGGCTGCGTGAGAACCCCCCGGCCGAACTGGCCGGCCTGCCGGTCACCGAGGCCGAGGACCTGACCCGGGGCACGGACGCCCTGCCGCCCACCGACGGCCTGCGCTACACCCTCCGGGGCGCCCGCGTCATCGTCCGCCCGAGCGGTACGGAGCCCAAGCTGAAGTGCTACCTGGAGGTCGTCGTCCCGGTCACCGCGCGGGGCGATCTTCCCTCGGCCCGCACCGAGGCGGCGGCCCTGCTGGCCGCGATCAAGCGGGACCTGAAGGCGGCAGCCGGCATCTGAGCGACCCGTCCGGGCGACCGGCGCGGGGACCCCGCGCCGGAGGGCACATGGGGAAGCACGCGGGACAGCACGACAGGGGGCTGCCGGATCGGCAGCCCCCTGTCGTACCGCCCTTCAGTGGGCCGGGGTCCCTCAGCGGAGCCCCAGCAGGACCGCCAGCAGCACGGCGCCGGCCAGCGACGGGGCGAGGATCTCGTAGGACCACCGCACGCTCACCTCGCCCTGCGCGCCCGCCTCGCCCCCTCGGCGCTCGCGCAGTTCGCGCAGTTCGTCCATCGACTGGTCGGTCCGCGCCCGTTCGACACCGGTCGGCCGGTCCGGGGTGCCCGGGGCGGAGCCCCCGCTCCGGACCGCGCCCCCGCCCGGGGAGGTCTCGGCCCGCAGCTCCCGCCGCGACGCCCGCTTGCGGGCCCGCAGCGACACGGGCAGGGCCCAGAGCTGGTATTTGGTGCCGTCGTCGGAGAAGACCTCGTTGGTGTAGCCGGAGCGCAGTGAGGCCACCCGTCCCCAGGGCAGCGTGATCGTGCGGAAGGGGTTGCGGACGCGCAGCCGGTCCTCGTTGGCGTACACCGCGGGGACCAGCGTGTAGGCGGCCACCAGGGGCACGAGGAACAGCAGCGCGGCGAGCGCCAGCCATGGGGTGTCGCCCTCGCCGACGAGCACGGCGTCGACACCGAGCCAGCAGGCGAGGCCGAGGATCAGCGCGCCGCCGACGAACCCCGAGGTCGACCGGTAGACCCGGTCGGCGTACTTGGGTTCCGAGGCCGCCCGGCCCACCGTCCCCGCCTGGCCCGCCGGTCCCTCCGACGCCCCTGAAGCCGCCGGGGACTCCGACGCCGCCGAAGGCTCCGACGGTCCGGAGGAGGGGGCGGAACCGGTGGACTGGGCAGGCTCGGTGGACTGGGCAGGCGCGGCGGGCTCCCGGTCGGACGGTTGAGGCTCGGGGGTCGTCATGCCCCCGATTCTGCCCGACGCCCGCACCCGCACGGGCAGGCGGTGGGCGGGGCTGGGCGGGGTCCTGATGCCGCTGGTCGATTCGGCCCGGCGTTCCGGGCTCCGCGAGCCCGTACCGCCGGAGCCGGGTGCTCCGGCCGCGACCGTGACCCGGTCCCGGAGCGTGTCACGGTCGGCGGACTCGTGCCCCGGGTCCGCCGAACCCGCCCACGGCGCCGGGCCGGGCCCCGCCCCTGTTCCTGAACGACCCGGAGGGCTGTACAGCCGCTACGCGCGTAGATATGCTCGGCTGGTGACCATGTCCTCCACTGCACCCTCCTCCCCCCAGCCCTCGCCGGCACCCGAGCGGGTCGGTGTCCCCGCCGCGCTGAGCGACGTGACCGCGTCCGACAGCACGCTGCGCCGCTTCCTGCACGGGCTGCCCGGCGTCGACGCGGTCGGTCTGGAGGCGCGTGCCGCCTCGCTCGGCACCCGCTCGATCAAGACGACCGCGAAGGCCTACGCCATCGACCTCGCCATCTCGATGGTCGACCTGACGACGCTGGAAGGCGCGGACACCCCGGGCAAGGTCCGGGCGCTCGGCGCGAAGGCGGTCCGCCCCGACCCGTCCGACCGTACGGCGCCCGCCACGGCCGCGGTCTGCGTCTACCCCGACATGGTGGCCACGGCCAAGGAGGCCGTCGCCGGCTCCACGGTCAAGGTCGCCTCCGTGGCGACCGCCTTCCCGGCCGGCCGCGCCCCGCTCACCGTCAAGCTGGCCGACGTCCGGGAGGCCGTCGCCGCCGGTGCCGACGAGATCGACATGGTCATCGACCGCGGCGCGTTCCTCGCGGGGAACTACCGGAAGGTGTTCGACGAGATCACCGCCGTGAAGGAGGCCTGCGGGGCGAGCGCCCGGCTGAAGGTCATCTTCGAGACGGGCGAGCTGTCGACGTACGACAACATCCGCCGGGCGAGCTGGCTCGGCATGCTGGCCGGCGCGGACTTCATCAAGACCTCCACCGGCAAGGTGGCGGTGAACGCCACGCCCGCGAACACGCTCCTGATGCTGGAGGCGGTCCGCGACTTCCGTGCGCAGACCGGGATCCAGGTCGGTGTGAAGCCGGCCGGCGGCATCCGCACCACCAAGGACGCGATCAAGTTCCTCGTCCTGGTCAACGAGACCGTCGGCGAGGACTGGCTGGACAACCACTGGTTCCGCTTCGGCGCCTCCTCCCTTCTGAACGACCTGCTGATGCAGCGCCAGAAGCTGGCCACCGGCCGCTACTCCGGCCCCGACTACGTGACGGTGGACTGATCACCATGAGCAAGAAGAACAAGAAGACCAGGCAGGCAGCGGTCGCGTCGGCCGCCGAGGCCGGCGGGACCGTCGCCGCCACCGTGCACGCCGCGCCCGCCGCGCCCGCCGCACCGAAGAAGTCGTCCGCGTTCGCATACGCCCCGGCGCCCGAGTCCCGCGCGGTCGTCGACATCGCCCCGTCCTACGGCCTGTTCATCGACGGCGAGTTCACCGAGGCGGCCGACGGCCGGGTCTTCAAGACCGTCAGCCCCGCCACCGAGGAGGTCCTCTCCGAGGTCGCGCAGGCCGGTGAGGCGGATGTGGACCGTGCGGTGCAGGCGGCCGGGAAGGCCTTCGCGACCTGGTCGGCGCTGCCCGGCGCCGAGCGGGCCAAGTACCTGTTCCGCATCGCCCGGATCATCCAGGAGCGCAGCCGCGAGCTGGCCGTCCTGGAGACGCTGGACAACGGCAAGCCGATCAGGGAGACGCGGGACGCCGACCTGCCCCTGGTCGCCGCGCACTTCTTCTACTACGCGGGCTGGGCCGACAAGCTCGAGCACGCCGGCTACGGGGCGAACCCGCGCCCCCTGGGCGTGGCCGGCCAGGTCATCCCCTGGAACTTCCCCCTGCTCATGCTCGCGTGGAAGATCGCCCCGGCGCTCGCGACCGGCAACACGGTCGTCCTCAAGCCGGCCGAGACCACCCCCCTCTCCGCCCTCTTCTTCGCGGACGTCTGCCGCCAGGCGGGCCTGCCCCGGGGCGTCGTCAACATCCTTCCCGGATACGGCGACGCGGGCGCCGCGCTGGTCGCCCACCCGGACGTGAACAAGGTCGCCTTCACCGGCTCCACGGCGGTCGGCAAGCAGATCGCGCGGACCGTCGCCGGGACCCGCAAGAAGGTCACGCTCGAACTCGGCGGCAAGGGCGCCAACATCGTCTTCGACGACGCCCCGATCGACCAGGCCGTCGAGGGCATCGTGAACGGCATCTTCTTCAACCAGGGCCAGGTCTGCTGCGCGGGCTCCCGCCTGCTGGTCCAGGAGTCGATCCACGACGAGCTGCTCGACTCCCTCAAGCGCAGGCTCTCCACCCTGCGCCTGGGCGACCCCCTGGACAAGAACACCGACATCGGCGCGATCAACTCCGAGGAGCAGCTCGCGCGGATCACCTCGCTCGTCGAACAGGGCGAGGCGGAGGGCGCCGAGCGCTGGTCGCCGGCCTGCGAACTCCCGGAGAGTGGCTACTGGTTCGCGCCGACGCTGTTCACGGGCGTCACCCAGGCGCACACCGTCGCGCGGGACGAGATCTTCGGCCCGGTGCTGTCGGTGCTCACCTTCCGCACCCCGGACGAGGCCGTCGCCAAGGCCAACAACACGCCGTACGGCCTGTCGGCGGGCATCTGGACGGAGAAGGGCTCCCGCATCCTGGCCGTGGCGAACAAGCTCCGCGCGGGTGTCGTCTGGTCCAACACGTTCAACAAGTTCGACCCCACCTCGCCGTTCGGCGGCTACAAGGAGTCGGGATTCGGCCGCGAGGGCGGCCGCCACGGCCTGGAGGCGTACCTCGATGTCTGAGAAGACCGGCACGAACGTGAAGACCGGCACCGCGGGCCCGGCCGACGGCACCGAGCAGCGGCGGCTGAGCGTCTTCAAGACCTACAAGCTGTACGTCGGCGGGAAGTTCCCGCGTTCCGAGAGCGGCCGGGTGTACGAGGTGACCACAGGGACATCAGCCGCTGACACGGCGGGCAGCGGCGACTGGCTGGCGAACGCCCCGCTGTCGTCCCGCAAGGACGCCCGGGACGCGGTGGTCGCCGCCCGCAAGGCGTTCGGCGGCTGGGCCGGGGCGACGGCGTACAACCGCGGTCAGGTCCTCTACCGCGTCGCGGAGATGCTGGAGGGCCGCCGGGAGCAGTTTGCCGCGGAGGTCGCCGACGCGGAGGGCCTGTCGAAGGCGAAGGCCGCGGCGCAGGTGGACGCGGCGGTCGACCGCTGGGTCTGGTACGCGGGCTGGACGGACAAGATCGCCCAGATCGTCGGCGGCGGGAACCCGGTCGCCGGCCCGTTCTTCAACCTGTCCTCCCCCGAGCCGACCGGCGTGGTCGCCGTCCTGGCACCCCAGGAGTCGTCCTTCCTGGGCCTGGTCTCGGTTCTCGCCCCGGTGATCGCGACCGGCAACACCGCGGTCGTCATCGCCTCGGAGAAGGCCCCGCTCCCGGCGCTCTCGCTCGGCGAGGTCCTGGCCACCTCCGACGTGCCCGGCGGTGTGGTCAACATCCTGTCCGGCCGTACGGCGGAGATCGCCGCGCCGCTGGCCGCGCACCAGGACGTCAACGCGATCGACCTCGCGGGCGCCGACGAGGCGCTCGCGAAGGAACTGGAGATCGCCGCGGCCGACAACCTCAAGCGCGTCCTGCGTCCACAGCCTGTGGACGACTGGGCGACGACACCGGGCACCGACCGCATGACGGCGTTCCTGGAGACCAAGACGGTCTGGCACCCGACGGGTTCCCTGGGCGCCTCGGGCTCCGCCTACTGACGGGGGCCGCCGCAGCCCGGAGAGCCGCGTCCTCCGTCCGGAAGGGGCGCGGCTCTCCGCACGTCCGCCTGTCCGCCGGATATTTCACGGAACATCCGACGGATACCTCTCGGGGCGTTCTGCGGATGCCTCGGCTCAGCCGGCCAGCATTCCCGTCGCCTGCCCGGCGACCGGAATGGCGTCGATCGACTCCGCCTGGGCCACCGGGTCGGTCACCGCGCGGGAGTCCACCGGCTTGAAGTCGGCGACCTGGGTGCCGACGCCGTTGTCGAGCGGGTCGACGCCCGTGCCCGCCAGCGGGTTGGGCTTCAGACCGGAGACCGGGCCCGCGACATGGCCGACCGTGCCCGTCAGGGGCTGCACGCCGGTCTGCGGGGCGACGGCGCCGAGCGACGCGGGACGGCCCTGGGGCGCCTGAGAGTCCGCCGCCGCCGCCGTCGCGCTCACCCCCAGGGCCACCCCCGCGGTCGCCAGGGCGGCCAGGGCGCGCCGGGCGGTCGGCTTCCCGGGTACTGCGTGTCGGGCCATCGCTGCTGCCACCTCTCGCCTTCGCCGATCACTCCCGCTGAGTAATCGGATCGACGCGAAGCGTAGTCGAGATGTGGTACGCGCCTCAAAGCGGACCCGCACGGTCGTACGACACCCGTTCGATGCCTCAGACTGGTGTCCCGTGAGTTCCCAGTCGCCCTTCTCCGCGCGTGTCGTGCTGCTCTGCGGCCCCTCCGGCTCCGGCAAGTCCCTCCTCTCGGCCCGCTCCGGCCTGCCCGTGCTGCGGCTCGACGACTTCTACAAGGAGGGCGACGACCCGTCACTTCCCCTTGTTGCGGGCAGTTCCGACATCGACTGGGACCACCCCGGTTCCTGGGACGCGGACGCCGCCGTCACCGCGATCGACCGGCTGTGCCGTACGGGTCGCACTGATGTGCCCGTCTACGACATCGGCCTGAGCGCCCGTACGGGCGCGTCGCACGTGGACTTCGGCGCTGCCCCGCTGTTCATCGCGGAGGGCGTCTTCGCCGCGGAGATCGTCGCGCGCTGCGGCGAGCTGGGCCTCCTGGCCGACGCGCTGTGCCTGAGCCGGGGGCCGGTGAAGACCTTCCGCCGCCGCTTCCTGCGGGACCTCAGGGAAGGCCGCAAGTCCGTGCCGTTCCTGCTGCGCCGCGGCTGGCGGCTGATGCGGCTGGAGCGGTCGATCGTCGCCCGCCAGACCGCGCTCGGCGCGCACGCCTGCGATCGCGACGAGGCGCTGACCCGCCTGGCGACCGCGCGGGGCGGCACCGGTCCGGCCGGAGCCGATACCCGCACGATGGGCACGACGCGTACGACGCGTACGCCCGCACAGTCGTAGCCGGCACCGCGCCGACACAACCCACCGCACCCACAGGAGCGGGGCTGGAAGGGCCCCCCGGCCCTTCCAGCCCCGCTCCCTTGTACTCCCCCCGTTGTCCCCCTCGTTCCCCCTTTTCGCTCCCCCCGCATCCCCTTGCCCCCTCGGGACCCCCGGATCCCTTGTGGCTCCCCACTCCGCGGCGACGTCCCCCGACGTCCCCGCGTCCCCCGTTACTTGCCCCGGCTCCCCTCTGAGATCCCCCGATCCCCTCGGTTCCCCGGTTCCCCCGTACTCCCCCCGTACCTTCAGGCGACCAACTCGCCGAAGGCGTCCTCCTCGTCACGGCCGAAGTTGAGGACCTCGTCGTCGCGCAGCCGGCGCAGCGACCGCCAGATGCTCGACTTCACCGTGCCGACACTGATGCCGAGGATGTCCGCGATCTCCGGGTCCGTACGGCCCTCGTAGTAGCGCAGGACCAGCATGGTGCGCTGGAGCTCGGGCAACCGGGCCAGCGCCTGCCACAGGACCGCGCGCAGCTCGGTGCCGCGCATCGCGTCCGTGTCGCCCACCGTCTCCGGCAGTTCCTCGGTCGGGTATTCGTTCAGCTTGCGGCGACGCCACGCGCTGATGTGCAGGTTGGTCATGGTGCGGCGGAGGTATCCGCCGACCGCGGCCTTGTCACTGATCCGGTCCCACGCCCGGTAGGTCGAGAACAGGGCGCTCTGCAGCAGGTCCTCGGCCTCGAAGCGGTCGCCGGTCAGGTGATAGGCGGTCGCGTACAGGGAGGCGCGTCGCTCCTGGACGTAGGTGGTGAACTCCACCTCCGACAGCGAACGGCGCTCCCCCTGCTCCTCCCCGTACGCGCTTCCCCCGTGTGTTTCCCCCGTGTTCCCCGTGCCCCCCGTGGGCGCGTCGATCACCGTCATGAAGCCGGTGTGACGCCCGGTGCCGCGACCGCACCCCCGTTTGGTCGCGGCACCGGCCTTCTCGCCACCTCGGTGCACGTCGTGCAGACGCGTGACGACTGCGCTGTTGCTGGTGCCGTGCAGCGTGTTCATCTCGCGTCCCCCGTCGTGGACTTCCGGTGTGTTCGTCTTGCCGTGCCGCTTACTGCCCTGCTGTCCTGCTGATGACCAAAAGCTTGCCGGGGCGACTTCATCACCGTGTCCGCCGACTGTCACAGGCCTGTCACAGGAGCCGTCCGTGGCGCGGAGCCGCCGTCGCACACACCTTCTTCACCGGCGTCGGTGCACGTAGCCGCTCTTATCCGGTCCCACCGGGCATCTGCCCCCACGGGTCGAACAGGGAGCCCTCCATGGGCCAGAATGAGGCTGTGCCTTCCCTGTTGCTGATCGAGGACGACGACGCCATCCGCACGGCCCTGGAGCTCTCACTGACGCGCCAGGGTCACCGCGTGGCGACCGCTGCCAGCGGTGAGGACGGTCTGAAGCTGCTGCGCGAGCAGCGGCCGGATCTGATCGTGCTGGACGTGATGCTGCCCGGCATCGACGGATTCGAGGTGTGCCGGCGCATCCGGCGCACCGACCAGTTGCCGATCATTCTGCTGACCGCGCGCAACGACGACATCGACGTCGTGGTCGGCCTGGAGTCCGGCGCCGACGACTACGTGGTCAAACCCGTGCAGGGCAGGGTGCTGGACGCCCGGATCCGGGCGGTACTGCGCCGCGGGGAGCGGGAGTCCAGCGACTCGGCGAGCTTCGGCAGCCTGGTCATCGACCGCTCGGCGATGACCGTGACGAAGAACGGCGAGGACCTGCAGCTGACGCCGACCGAGCTGCGCCTGCTGCTCGAACTGAGCCGGCGTCCGGGCCAGGCGCTGTCCCGGCAGCAGTTGCTGCGGCTGGTGTGGGAGCACGACTACCTGGGCGACTCGCGGCTCGTGGACGCCTGCGTCCAGCGGCTGCGCGCCAAGGTCGAGGACGTACCGTCGTCCCCGACCTTGATCCGTACCGTGCGCGGTGTCGGCTACCGACTGGATCCGCCTCATTGAACCCTCCCCCGGCCGAAGCAGAGGGATTCCTGGCTCAAGCAGCTCATCCGCTCAGCGAGCGAACGAGCCCGACGCTCTCGGCGCCGGCCGGGACGGAACCTGCCCGATCGCACGTCGGCACAGAAGGTGCGCGTGCCGGGCTCTCGCACCGCACGGCGGTCGCCCTGTCCGACCGTGCAGGCGGTTTTTCTCCTTTGGGGCGAAACCCTGTTCCTTGCCCTGCTCCGCAGGAGCCCGATCCCTTCCCCGGCCGCAGCCGGGGGCGTCCCCGGAGGTTTCCGTGACACAGAAGCACCACGTGCCACAGGAGCACCCAAAAGGGTCCCGCGGCTGGTCCGCGGCGCGCAAGGGCATCTGGTCACGGCTGCGCTTCACCAGTCTGCGGCTGCGGCTCGTCGTCGTGTTCGGGCTGGTCGCGCTCACCGCCGCGGTGTCCGCGTCGGGCATCGCGTACTGGCTGAACCGCGAGGCGGTACTCACCCGCACCCAGGACGCGCTCCTGGGCGACTTCGAGCAGGAGATGCAGAACCGGGCGGGTGCGCTGCCCGAGCGGCCGACGCAGGAGGAACTGCAGTACACCGCGGTCCAGATGGCCAACAGCAGCCAGCGGTTCTCGGTGCTGCTGATCGCCGAGGACCCCCAGGACCGTACCGTGTACGGCAGTTCGGGCGGGTTGAGCGGCTTCTCGCTGCAGGACGTGCCGGTCTCGCTGCGCGAGGCGGTGAACGAACGGCAGGAGATCACCTCGACCAACAAATACGCGTACCACCTGTACTGGCAGCGGATCGTCGACGGCAACACCCCCTATCTGGTGGCGGGCACCCGGACGATCGGCGGCGGGCCGACCGGTTTCATGCTCAAGTCACTGGAACCGGAGGCCAAGGACCTCAACTCGCTCGCCTGGTCGCTGGGGATCGCCACCGGGCTCGCACTGATCGGCTCCGCACTGTTGGCGCAGGCCCTGGCGACGACCGTGCTGAAGCCGGTGCAGCGGCTCGGAGTGGCCGCCCGGCGGCTCGGCGAGGGCAAGCTGGACACCCGGCTGCGGGTGTCGGGCACGGACGAACTGGCCGACCTGTCAAGGACGTTCAACAAGGCGGCCGAGGCGCTGGAGAAACGGGTGGACGACATGGCCGCCCGGGACGAGGCGTCCCGCCGGTTCGTCGCGGACATGAGCCATGAGCTGCGCACCCCGCTGACCGCGATCACTGCCGTGACGGAAGTCCTCGAGGAGGAGCTGGAGTTCGAGGGTGGCGGCATCGACCCGATGATCGAGCCCGCCGTACGGATCGTGGTCAGTGAGACGCGGCGGCTGGGCGACCTGGTCGAGAACCTGATGGAGGTCACCCGCTTCGACGCGGGCACCGCCCGTCTCGTCCTCGACGACGTCGACATCGCCGACCAGATCACCGCCTGCATCGACGCCCGTGCCTGGCTGGACGCGGTCGAACTGGACGCGGAGCGCGGCATCCACGCCCGGATCGACCCGCGCCGGCTGGACGTGATCCTCGCCAACCTCATCGGCAACGCGCTCAAACACGGCGGCTCGCCGGTACGGGTGTCGGTGCGGGAGGAGAGCGGGGACGAGGGCGGGGACGGAGACGGCCGCTCGGGCGGCGCGGGCGGCGCCGAGGCAGGAGCGGGCGACGTCACAGACGATGGGGCGGACTCCGGGACCGGCACCGGAGGCGGAGGCGGAGGCACGGTGACCATCGAGGTGCGGGACCAGGGGCCGGGCATCCCCGAGGACGTCCTGCCGCATGTCTTCGACCGCTTCTACAAGGCCAGCGCCTCCCGGCCGCGTTCCGAGGGCAGCGGGCTCGGCCTGTCCATCGCCATGGAGAACGCCCATGCACACGGCGGCGAGATCACCGCGGCCAACGCCCCCGGGGGCGGCGCGGTGTTCACACTGCGGCTGCCGCGCGACATCTCCGCGCTGATGGAGGAAGACACCGAGGGCACAGAGGACGCGCGGGAGCGCACGGGCGGCACCTCCGGGAAGGCCGGCGGCGGCAAGGGCGGCAACCGGCGTGAGAACGCCGAGGGGGACGCCCGATGAACATACGCCCGATGAACATACGACCGATGCACATACGGCCGATGCGCATACGACCGATGCGCGTGGGCCGCTTCCCCGGGCTGCTCGGCGTCACCGCGCTCGGTGTGCTGCTCGCCGGGTGCGGGATCCGGGCCACCGAGGTGCCGACCGACTTCGGTCCGGCGCCCTCCCGGGTGCGCTGCTCGCAGGCCGAGGCGGACGGGGCCTCACCGCCCGCGCAGGGCCTGCCGGCGCAGGTGTTCCTGCTCTGCGGCTCGTCCCTGGTGGCCGTCGACCGGACGGTACAGGTGCCGGACGGGGCGGCGGACTCCGGACAGCGGCGCGCCCAGGTGGCGCAAGGGCTGCTGGACCGGCTCTCGGCGCCGCCGACGCCCGCCGAGAAGGAGGCCGGGTACACCACGAACGTACGGGGCGGGATGACCGTGAGCGGTCCGCGGCCCGGCGACCCTCAGGACGCGCTGCGTCTGAGCGTCCCGCCGGAAAGCCTGACCTCCTACGCGCTCGCACAGATCGTCTGCACGTTCTCCGACTCGACCGCGGCCGAGGGCGACGGCTCGGTGACCCTGGGCGGCCAGGAGGACGAGCGGGCGCGCCGCTACCGGTGCACGGACGAGGTCCGGGCCCGTCCGGGCAGCACGGAGCCACCGTCCACGGCGGTCGCCGACGGGTGAGGCTCCCGTGCGCGTCGGGCACGCTCCCGGGCGCGTACACGGCCTGCGCACGGCACTGTGGCGCATGCCTCACCCGACCGGCGGGGTCCCTCGCGGAACCGATCCCGCCGGGGGCCGCGTCTAGGGGTTCGTGCAGCGTCAAGGCCCCGTCGGCGGCACCGCCGCGTTCCGTGTCCGTGTGACAGGAGGTCTCCTCCTGGCCGCCTATCTCGTGTTCGTCGCCTGGTGCACGCTGCGCCCTCTGAACGTCCCCTGGGTGGTGCCCTCCAACCTGCGCCCCTTTCACGGCATCCGGGCGGACTTCGCGCTGGGCTGGGCAACGGGGGCCCGCCGGATCGCCGAGGGGCTGGCGCTGTTCGCGCCGCTCGGTGTGCTGCTGCCGATGACGGGGGGCAGGCTGACCGTCTCACCGATGGGTTCGCTGATCCGCACCATGACCGCGGCGGCGCTGCTGTCGCTGGGCATCGAGATGCTGCAGACCGGGGTGCCGGGCCGGGTCGTGGACGTCGACGCACTGATGCTGAACACCCTGGGCGCGGCCCTCGCGCATGCCGCCCTGGTGCCGGCGGGCCGCGCCTGGCTGCGCCGCCGGGCCCTGCACCGTGCCGGGGCCGAGGTCCGCCGGGAGGAGCCGGTTCAGGGTCGGACCCCGACGATTGCCAGGGTCGGGGTCGCCCCCTGGAGTGATGCTTTGCCCCCTTCGTCTCCGTAACGTGGAGTGCACAGGAACAACCGCACGGAAGCCGACCGGAACAGCCCCGGACCCCCGGCACCCGTGGGTCACTCGGCAGCACGACCACGAAGGAGTTCACGATGTCCCGCCTCGCCCGCCCCACCGACAACCGCGTGATCGGCGGCGTGTGCGCCGCGCTGGCCCGCCGCTTCGGTACCTCCGCGACCACGATGCGAGTCCTCTTCCTGGCCTCGTGCCTGCTCCCCGGTCCGCAGTTCCTGCTCTACATAGCGCTGTGGATCCTGTTCCCGTCGGAGGACGAGGTCCGAACGAGCGCCTGGTGAGGCCCGCACCCTCCCCGTGAGCACGCCGATGGGGCGCCCCCGGTCCGGGGGCGCCCCATCGGTCGCAGGTCCGCCGGGGGCAGGCCCGGGGCAGGACGCTCCTGCGAACGTCAGCCGACGGGGAGGCCGTTGACGGAGCCCTGCAGCGGCAGGCCGCCGAGCAGACCGGCGACCGGCTGCGTCGGGCCGCCGGCGAACTGCTGTCCGGTCTCCACCGCCTGCCCCGCTTCCGGCAGCACGCCGGAGAGCTTCTCCGCCGGAAGGGTCTGGGTGGCGGTGTCCAGCGCCGGAAGGGCAGCCGGGGCGGCGGTGGCGGCACCCGCACCGGCGGCGGCGAAGGCGGCGCCGAGCGCGGCGACACCGAGGGTCTTGGCAGCAGACTGCTTCATGAAGATGTTTCCTCGACATGGGATACGGGGATGTGAGCGGTCCGGCGACCGTAATCAGACGGAACCACCGGCCGCAAACACCGGAATGCGGATGAATGGTGAAGGCCGCCCGCATTCCCGATGCCCGAAATTCTCCCGCTCATCCCTCCGAGGCGACAGAACCGCTGGTGGAGGCGGTCTGTCGGAACAGCCATTCGGATTTCAGCTCGGCGTAACCGGGCTTGATGACGTCATTGATCATGGCGAGCCTTTCATCGAAAGGAATGAACGCCGATTTCATCGCATTGACGGAGAACCACTGTATGTCGTCGAGCGTGTAGCCGAACGCCTCGACCAGGTGCTCGAATTCCCGGCTCATGCTCGTGTGCGACATGAGCCGGTTGTCGGTGTTCACCGTGGCCCGGAAGTGCAGTCGGCGCAGCAGGCCGATGGGGTGCTCGGCGTACGAGGCCGCCGCCCCGGTCTGGAGGTTGGAGCTGGGGCACAGCTCCAGCGGGATGCGCTTGTCCCGGACGTAGGAGGCGAGCCGGCCGAGCTCGACGGTGCCGTCGTCGCGCACCTGGATGTCGTCGATGATGCGCACCCCGTGCCCGAGCCGGTCGGCACCGCACCACTGGAGGGCCTGCCAGATGGACGGCAGCCCGAAGGCCTCACCGGCATGGATCGTGAAGTGGTTGTTCTCGCGCTTGAGGTACTCGAAGGCGTCGAGGTGCCGGGTAGGAGGGTAACCGGCCTCGGCGCCCGCGATGTCGAAGCCGACGACGCCCAGGTCCCGGTACCGGTTGGCGAGTTCGGCGATCTCCAGGGCGCGGGCCGCGTGCCGCATGGCGGTGAGCAGCGCGCCGACACGGATGCGGTGGCCGTCCTCCCTGGCCCGCCGCTCCCCTTCGCGGAAGCCCTCGTCGACCGCCTCGACGACCTCTTCGAGGGTCAGCCCGCCCTCGAGGTGCTGCTCGGGCGCATAGCGCACCTCGGCGTAGACGACACCGTCCGCGGCCAGGTCCTCGGCGCACTCGGCGGCGACCCGCACCAGGGCGTCCCGGGTCTGCATGACGCCGACGGTGTGCGAGAACGTCTCCAGATAGCGTTCCAGGGAACCGGAGTCGGCGGCCTCCCGGAACCAGAGACCGAGCTTGTCCGGGTCGGTCTCTGGGAGCAGGGAGTATCCGGCCTCGCGGGCCAGGTCGACGACGGTGCCGGGGCGCAGGCCGCCGTCGAGATGGTCGTGCAGCAGAACCTTGGGTGCCCGGCGGATCTGGTCCGCGGCCGGGGTGTTCGCAGTGCTCTGGCTCGTCATCTCCGCACTCTAACTCCTACGCGCGTAGATCACTCGGCGTGCGAATATGCCGATACCCAACGGTGACCGCACGACAGGGTCTCGTACACCGTTGCTTCTGACACTGTTCTGCCATGGCACAGCAAGCGACGCCGGTTCGCGGGGCACGGCTGGGGAGGGCGCTCGGCCCGGAGCCGCGGGCGGTGGGCGGCGTGGTGCTGCTGCTGCCCGGCGGCGATCCGGTCTCCAGCCGCAGGCCGTCCCCCCTGGTGGCGACCGCCTCCGTACACGCGCTGGGGCGCCGTCTCGGCCGCGCGGGCCGGGCCGAGGGACTCGCCGTCCATGTCGTCCACTACCGCTACCGGGGCTGGAACGGCAGTGAAGCGCACCTCGCGCGGGACGCCACCTGGGCCGTCGACGAGACCGTGCGGCGCTACGGGGATGTTCCCGTGTGCCTGGCCGGCCCCGGCATGGGCGGCCGGGCGGCCCTGCACGCGGGCGGCCACGAGGCCGTCGCCTCCGTGCTGGCGCTGGCCCCCTGGCTGCCCGGGGAGGATGCGCCCGCGCCCCCCGAACCGGTGAAGCAGTTGACCGGACGGCAGGTGCTGATCGTGCACGGCACGCACGACACACGCACCGACCCCGAGTTGTCCTTCCGGCTGGCGGCGCGGGCGAAGAAGGCGAACCGGAACGTCTGCCGCTTCGAAGTGCACGCCGACGGGCACGGATTGCGCCAGTACCGGGACGAAGTCCTTGCCCTGTGCGAGGACTTCGTGATGGGGACGCTCTTCGGACGGGCGCTCTCGCGTCCGCTGCGAGACGCCCTGGCGGCACCTCCGCCGCTGGGCCTGCGGATGCCGCTGGCCTCGGGGTTCGGTTCGTCGTTACGTCGATAGGCGACGCCGTACGGCGGCCGGTGTTACGGCGACCGCCGTTCCGGCGACTGACGACGGGGACCGGCAATACGGCGGCCGACGTTCCGGCGACCGGCAATACGGCGGCTGGCATTACGGGGACCGGCGTTCCGGCGGCCGGCGTTCCGGCGGCCGGCGTTCCGGCGGCCGGCGTTCCGGCGGCCGGCGTTCCGGCGGCCGGCGTTCCGGCGGCCGGCGTTCCGGCGGCCGGCGTTCCGGCGTTCCGGCGTTCCGGCGTTCCGGCGTTCCGGCGGCCGTACGCCCGGGGAGGGGCGGTCAGTCCGGGAGCAGGCGGTCGCGGCGCGACAGCAGGAACTTCTTGAAGGCCGTCACCGGCGGGGTGTCCGGCCGCTCGGCCAGCCAGGCGACGCCGATCTCGCGGGCCGCCCGCGGGGAGGTGACGTTCAGTTCGACCACTCCGGGGCGGGGCACGGCCGGCGGGGGCAGCAGGGCGACGCCGAGTCCGGCCGCGACCAGGCCCCGCAGGGTCTCCGCCTCCTCGCCCTCGAAGGCGACCCGGGGCCGGAACCCGGCCTGGGCGCAGAGGGCGTCGGTGATGCGGCGCAGGCCGTAACCGGGTTCCAGGGTCACGAAGGTCTCGTCGGCGGCCTCGGCCAGGCGGATCCGGCGGCGGCCGGCGAGCCGGTGGTCGGCGGGGACGACCAGGCGCAGCTTCTGCTCGTCCAGGCGACGGGCGACGAGGTCGGGGGCGTCCGGGACCGGGGAGGTCAGGCACAGGTCGAGCTCGCCCGCGCGGAGGCCTTCCAGCATGGCGTCACCGTGGTTCTGGACGAGGCTGAAGCGGATGCGCGGATGGTCGGCGCGGAAGGTGTGCAGCAGGCCGGGCACGGTCTCCGCGCCCATGGTGTGCAGGAACCCGAAGGCGACCTTGCCGGTGGCCGGGTCGGCGTCGGCGCGCACTTCGTCGGCGGCCCGTTCGATCTCGGCGAGGGCCCGCTCGACGGAGACGAGGAAGGCGCGGCCGGCGGGGGTGAGGGAGAGCGTACGGCCGTGACGGGCGAACAGGTCGACGCCCAGGTCCTGTTCGAGGCGGACGACGGACCGGGAGAGCGTGGACTGCGGGACCTGCATCTCCTGGGCGGCCCGGGTGACATGCTCCGTGCGGGCGACGCCGACGAAGTGGACGAGGCGCGGTGCGAGCAGCGCGACGATGTCTTCTGTGTCACTGGACGGTGACAGCCGACCCTGCGACCTCTGCTGATGCTGCATAGGAACGATTATGACGATTCCATGCATTGGACGGATGAGTGGAGCCGTCCGTACGGTCGCATGCATGTCTCCCGTCAGTACCAAGGCGTCCACCACCGTGGACGCCCGCGCATCCGTCACCTCCCCGGTCTCTCCCTCCTTTCCTCACCCGACCGTGCCCGGTGCCTCGAACGCCCCGGACGCGCCGGGCGTGCCGGGCGGTGCCGACTCCCGCATGTCCCCGGGCGGCCCCGGTTTCCGCCGGATGAGCTTCGCCCTGTTCCTGGCGGGTGTGGCGACCTTCGCGCTGCTGTATTCCACGCAGGCCCTGCTGCCGCTGATCTCCGGTGACCTCGGGGTGAGCGCGGGCGACGCGAGCTGGACGGTGGCGGCGGCCACCGGCGGTCTGGCGGTGTTCGTACTGCCGATGAGCGCGCTGTCGGAGCGGTACGGACGCCGTACGGTCATGACGGCCTCCCTGGCCGTCGCGGTGACCGTCGGGCTGCTGGTTCCCTTCGCCCCGTCGCTGGGCGCCCTGGTGGCGCTGCGGGCGCTCCAGGGGGCGGCCCTGGCCGGGGTGCCCGCGTCGGCGACCGCGTATCTGGCGGAGGAGGTCCGGCCGAAGGCCCTGGTGACCGCGATCGGACTGTTCGTCGCGGGCAACAGCGTCGGCGGGATGAGCGGCCGGGTCATCACCGGCTGGGTGGCGCAGGAGTGGGGCTGGCGGGTCGCCGTCGGCGTGATCGGGGTGCTCGCGGTGGCGTGCGCGGTGGCGTTCCGGCTGCTGCTGCCGGCCCCGAAGCACTTCCGTCCGGGCTCGCTGCGGCCGCGGATACTGCTCGGCACGGTCCGAAACCATCTCGCGAACCCGCTGCTGCGGCGCCTGTACGCCATCGGCGCCCTGTTCATGACGGTGTTCGGCGGGGTCTACACCGTGATCGGCTACCGGCTGGCCGAGGCGCCCTTCTCGCTCCCCCAGGGCATCGTCGGCTCGATCTTCCTGGTGTACCTGGTCGGCACGGTGGCGGCGTCGGCGGCGGGCCGGCTGGTGGGCCGGCTCGGCCGCCGGGGGGCGCTGTACGCGGCGGGCGGCACCACCGCGGCGGGCCTGCTGCTGTCCCTGGCCGGCTCCCTGCCCCTGATCCTGCTGGGCCTGGTACTGATCACCGGCGGCTTCTTCGCGGGTCACGCGGTCGCGTCCTCGGCGGTCGGACGGACGGCCACCCAGGGCCGCGCCCAGGCGTCGGCGCTGTACCAGTCCGCCTACTACGTCGGCTCCAGCGTGGGCAGCACGGTCGGTGCGCTCGCCTTCCACTCGGGCGGCTGGGCCGGGACGGTGGGGGTCGGGCTGGCGGCGGTGGCCGGCGTCGTGACCATCACGGTGCTGGGCACCCGGGCGGCCCGGGTGGAACGGCGCGGGCTCGCCCCGGCGTGAGGCGGCCCGACGGGGCCGGCGGCCGGGAAGCGGGCGGAAGCTTTCGTTCCGCCCGCTGAACCCGCTTCCCCGACCTGCGCGTTCATCGACTCGGAGGGCCGCTGTCAGTGGGCTGCGGTAGCTTCCGAAGTGCTGGGTGCGATGGCGCACCACAGACAGGCCACAGGGGTGGGTGGACGATGACGAACGGCACGGCGACGACGACCGGTCTCGACGCGAGGCTCGAGGCGCACCGCGTCGAGCTGACCGGGTACTGCTACCGCATGCTCGGCTCCTCCTTCGAGGCGGAGGACGCGGTGCAGGACACGATGGTCCGCGCCTGGCGCAGTTTCGACAGGTTCGAGGGCCGTTCCAGTCTGCGCTCCTGGCTGTACCGCATCGCGACCAATGTCTGCCTGGACATGCTGACGGCGGGCAACAAGCGGGCCCGCCCGATGGATCTGACGGAGTCGACCCCGCTGGCCCGCGCGGCCCTCTCGCTCCGGCCCGACCACATCTGGCTGGAGCCGATGCCGGATTCCCGGGTGCTGCCCGAGACCGCCGACCCGGCGGAGGCGGCGGTCGCCAAGGAGTCCGTGCGGCTCGCCTTCATGGCCGCGCTCCAGCATCTGCCGCCCAAGCAGCGGGCGGTGCTGCTGCTGCGCGAGGTGCTGGCCTGGAAGGCGAGCGAGGTGGCCGAACTGCTCGGCACCTCGGTCGCGTCCGTCAACAGCGCGTTGCAGCGAGCGCGGGCGACGCTCGCGGAGCGGCGGCAGCCGGGGGCCGACGCGTCCGTCTCGGACCCGCTGGACGAGGAGCAGCAGAAGCTCCTGGAGCGCTATGTGGCGGCGTTCGAGGGGTACGACATGTCGGCGCTGACGGCGTTGCTGCACGAGGACGCCATCATGACGATGCCGCCGTTCGACCTGTGGCTGACCGGCCCCGACGACATCACGGGCTTCATGACGACGCTGGGCGCCTCCTGTGCGGGCTCGCGGCTGCTGCCGGTCCAGGTCAACGGCCTGCCCGGGTTCGCCCACTACAAGCCGGACCCGGAGGGCGGCGGCTTCACGCCGTGGGCGGTCCAGGTGCTGGAGATCTCAGACGGCCGGATCACCGGGTTCCACTGCTTCCTCGACACCCGGCGCTGGTTCCCGCTGTGCGGGCTGCCCCTCCACCTCGAAGCCGAGACCGACGAGGTCGAGCAGGGAGCATAGGGCGGGGTCGGGGTCGCGCAGCCGTATCCGGCCCCCGGTCCGGCGGGCCAGGAGCTGGAGGCGCGCCAGCAGGTTCACGGCGGCGAGCCCCGGCGGCCCCAGCCCGCCCACGTCGCAGACGACCACCCCGCCGGCCCCGCCACCGTCGAGGAGTGCCCGCAGCGCGTCGCTCGGCCCGCTCACCCCGTCCGGAGTGACGGGGCCGCGCAGGACGAGTACAGGGGGTGTCATGGCATCCACGAGCGGTAGACCGGGCGCGGGCGCGTAACTCATCGCGGGCCCCGCGGACCCGTGACGCGGCGCGGAGGGCGCGGACGCCCGCGCGGGGGCGGGTGGGAACGGGTGGGCGAGGCCTGCGCCCGGAGGGCGACGCGGAGATCACATTGACCCGGGCACGCCCCTCCCCCGAGGGTTGCCTGTATGCGCCACAGATCTGCCCCGCCCGCCTCCTCCGGTGCTCGCCACCCCGGCGAGGAGCCGTCGTGCAGGGGGTACTGAGCGGGTTCGCGGTGATCGCGGTCGTCATCGGCGTCGGCTATGTGATCGGCCGCCGGGGGTACCTCGGCGGGCAGGCCCGCGACGTGCTGACGAAGCTGGCGTTCCACGTGGCCTCGCCGGCCCTGCTGTTCACCCTCCTCGCCGAGGCCGACCTGTCGCTGGTCTTCTCCGGCCGGCTCCTGGTCACGGCGCTGAGCACGGCCGCGGTGGCCGGCGTCTTCGTGGCGGTGGGTGTCGTACGCCGCTGGGGCGTGGCCCGCACCACCATCGGCGCCCTGTGCTCCAGCTACGTCAACTCCGGCAACCTGGGCATCCCGATCGCGGTGTACGTCCTCGGTGACGCCTCGCTGGTGGCGCCGGTGCTGCTGTTCCAGCTCGTGATGGTCACCCCCGTCGCGCTGACGATCCTCGATCTGGCGACCGCCGGGGAGAAGCAGCCCTTGTGGCGCCGGCTGCTCACACCGCTGCGCAATCCAGTGGCGCTGGGCTCACTGGCGGGGGTGGCGGTGGCGGCGAGCGGCGTCGAGATCCCCGGCCCGGTCATGGACCCGGTGACGCTGATCGGCAACATGGCGGTTCCGGCCGTGCTGCTCGCCTTCGGCATCTCGCTGCGCGGCAGCGCCCTGCCCCTGCGGGGCGGTGAGCGCGGGACGGTGCTGCTGGCCGTGGCGCTGAAGTCGGTGGGCCAGCCGGTGGTCGCCTGGGCGCTGGCGGTGGGGGTGTTCGGGCTGCGCGGCGCACAGCTGCTCGACGTGGTGGTGACGTCGGCGCTGCCTGCCGCGCAGAACCTCTTCACGTACGCGAGCAGCTACCGCGTCGGCGAGACCCTGGCACGGGAGGCGATCCTGGTGTCGACCCTGCTGTCGGTACCGGTGCTCGTGGTGGTGGCGGCGGTGCTGGGGTGACTCAAGCGTCAGGGAACTCGCTGGTGTCAAGCGCGAGACCGAAGGGTTCCGGCAGCTGGATCCGGTCACCGAACTTTCCCGCGTCCAGAACCCGATAGACATTCCTGTGCGGCTCGCCGTACAGCGTGACCGTTGGCCCTCCGGGAGCCCAGCCGTCGATGAGCAGGTAGAGCGGGACACCGGCTTGGGCGTAACCGGCAGCCTTCTTGAGCCGGTCGTTGGCCGCGTTGGTCCTGGAGGTGATCTCGACGATGAGTTCAGCGGCGGCCGCGGGGATGTGGTTGCCCGGCCCTGCCCGCAGAACCTGCTTGGGCGCGACCGCGAGGTCAGGGATGTAGAGGCCGATGCGCGACGGAACCGCCGTTCCCAGGGTCTGGTAGATGCCCCATTCCCTGGGAATGACCTCATACAGACTGCGGTGAACGAGGTCGGCGATGTCGTTGTGGGCATTGGACGGCGGCGGGGCCACGGTGACGATCCCTTCAATGATCTCCACCTTGCAGCCCTCGGGAGCGTCCGTCTCCTCCCAGATCCGGACGAGGCCGTCCCACTCATGACTGCTGGCCATGGAGTGGTCGACGGTGAGTGCGCTCATGGCGGTTTCTCCTATCGGTGCGTCACCGATCCCAGCATGCCGAACGGGACCGGCGGCGGTCCACCGGTCCCGTTCACCCTAAAGGGCCGTATCCAACAGCGGCCTCCGGCCGCGGGCTCCGGTCAGGCGATACGTTCCCGCACCACCGGCGCCGCCGTGAAGGCCGTACCGGGGGCCGCGATGTCGTAGGAGCCGGCCACCGCGTCGAGGGCGTACGCGAAGCGGTCCGGGGTGTCCGTGTGGAGGGTGAGCAGGGGCTGGCCCTCGGTGACGGTGTCGCCGGGCTTGGCGTGCAGTTCGACGCCCGCGCCCGCCTGCACCGGGTCCTCCTTGCGGGCGCGGCCCGCGCCGAGGCGCCAGGCGGCGACGCCGACGTCGTAGGCGTCCAGGCGGGTCAGGACACCGGAGGCGGACGCCGTCACCACGTGCTGTTCCCGCGCCGTGGGCAGGGGGGCGTCCGGGTCGCCGCCCTGGGCCGCGATCATGCGACGCCAGACGTCCATCGCGGAGCCGTCGGCCAGGGCCTTCGCCGGGTCGGCGTCCTTCAGCCCGGCCGCGTCGAGCATCTCGCGGGCCAGGGCGAGGGTGAGCTCGACGACGTCCGCCGGGCC
Source organism: Streptomyces incanus (assembly GCF_042656345.1). Classification (NCBI taxonomy): domain Bacteria; kingdom Bacillati; phylum Actinomycetota; class Actinomycetes; order Kitasatosporales; family Streptomycetaceae; genus Streptomyces; species Streptomyces incanus. The sequence continues at coordinate 29,934 of NZ_JBHSPC010000084.1, read as the reverse complement.
GCCGCCCGCCAGGACCTCCACCGACTCGCGGACCTCCAGCGCGTTGCCCGCCGTCAGACCGAGCGGGGTCGACATGTCGGTGAGCAGGGCGACCGTCCTCACGCCGTGGTCGGTGCCGAGGCCGACCATGGTGGACGCCAGTTCGCGGGCGTCCTCGATCGTCTTCATGAAGGCGCCGCTGCCCACCTTCACGTCCAGGACGAGCGAGCCGGTGCCCTCGGCGATCTTCTTCGACATGATCGAGGAGGCGATCAGCGGGATCGCCTCGACGGTGCCGGTCACGTCGCGCAGGGCGTAGAGCTTCTTGTCGGCGGGGGCGAGGCCGTCGCCGGCTGCGCAGATGACGGCGCCGACGCCGTCCAGGACGGACAGCATCTCCTCGTTGGACAGCAGCGCGCGCCAGCCGGGGATCGACTCCAGCTTGTCGAGGGTGCCGCCGGTGTGGCCGAGGCCCCTGCCGGAGAGCTGCGGGACGACCGCGCCGCAGGCCGCGACCAGCGGGGCGAGCGGCAGGGTGATCTTGTCGCCGACGCCGCCCGTGGAGTGCTTGTCGGCGGTGGGGCGCGACAGCGAGGAGAAGTCCATGCGCTCGCCGGAGGCGATCATCGCGGCGGTCCAGCGGGCGATCTCGCTCCGGTTCATGCCGTTGAGGAGGATCGCCATCGCGAGGGCCGACATCTGCTCGTCGGCGACCTCCCCGCGGGTGTACGCGTCGATGACCCAGTCGATCTGCTCGTCGCTGAGTTCGCCGCGGTCCCGCTTGGTGCGGATGACGGAGATGACGTCCATGGCCATGGCTGGCATTCCTTCCGGAGTGCGAAGGGCGCGGCCCCTCGGGACGCGGCCCCTCCGGTCGGGAGTGAGCCGCGCGGAGGGGCCGCGGTGGAGCTACGGGTGATGAGGTGCTACGGGGTCGCGTGGTGCACGGGGTTCCTTGGCGAGGTGCTCCGGGCCGAAGGCCTGGGGCAGCATCGCCGACAGCGGCAGGACGCCCGCCGGGGTCTCGAGGAGCAGTCCGGGGCCCCCGAACTCGTACAGCAGCTGCCGGCAGCGGCCGCACGGGACGAGGATCGCGCCCGCGCCGTCCACGCAGGTGAAGTGCGTGAGCCGGCCGCCTCCGGTGCGCTGCAGCTCCGAGACCAGTCCGCACTCGGCGCACAGGCCGAGGCCGTAGCTGGCGTTCTCGACGTTGCAGCCGGAGACCGTGCGCCCGTCGTCGACCAGGGCGGCGACACCGACCGGGTAGCCCGAGTAGGGGGCGTACGCGTGGGACATGGCCTCCCGCGCCACGGCGCGCAGCGCCTCCCAGTCGGGGTCCGCCACGGCGGCCGGGGCCGGCGTCATCCGCCCTGTCCCTTCCGGTACGGCAGTCCGTCCGCCTTCGGCATGCGCAGCCGCTGCGCGGACAGGGCGAGGACCACGAGGGTGATGACGTACGGCGTGGCGGCGACGACCTGGTTGGGGACCTCGTTGGTGCCGGCGTACCAGGCGAAGACGAGCGCTCCGACGATCAGGGTGATGACCGCGTGCACGTACTTCTTGCGGATCGCCAGCCAGATCGCGCCGACGAGCAGCAGCAGCGCGCCGAGCAGCAGCAGAGCGTGCACGTTGGTGGAGCCGCCGCGCAGGTTGAGGCTGTCGGTGTAGCCGAAGAGGCCGGCGCCGATGGCGAGGCCGCCCGGCATCCAGTTGCCGAAGATCATCGCGGCGAGGCCGATGTAGCCGCGCCCGCTGACCTGGCCCTCCAGGTAGAAGGGGTTGGCGACGATGGAGAGGAAGGCACCGCCGAGGCCGGCCAGACCGCCGGAGATGATCACGGCGAGGTACTTGTACTTGTAGACGTTGACGCCGAGGGATTCGGCGGCGACGGGGTTCTCACCGCAGGAGCGCAGGCGCAGGCCGAACGCGGTGCGCCAGAGGATCCACCAGGTCGCGGGGATGAGGGCGACGGCGATGAGGGTCAGCCAGGAGACGTTGGTGACCAGGCCGCCGAGCAGGCCCGCGATGTCGGAGACGAAGAACCAGCCCTTGGCGTTGAGGTCCCGCAGCGCGTCGGACAGTCCCGGCACGGTGAAGTGGCCGAGCGGTTCGACCGCCGGGGACTGCTTGGCGGAGCCGCCCTGGTGGCCTTCGAAGGCCAGCGGGGCGAGGTAGCGGGTGGCGCCGAGGGCGAGGATGTTGATGGCCACACCGGAGACGATGTGGTTGACGCGGAAGGTGACGGTGACGACGGCGTGCAGCAGGCCGCCGAGGCAGCCGCCGATGATGCCGGCCAGGACGCCGGTCCAGGGGCCCCACTGGAATCCGGCCCAGGCGCCGAACCAGGTGCCGAGGATCAGCATGCCCTCGAGGCCGATGTTGACGACGCCCGCGCGCTCGGCCCACAGGCCGCCGAGTCCGGCGAGGCCGATGGGGACGGCGAGCTGGAGGGCGGTGGACATCTGGCTGACGTTGGTGATGCCGTCCGCGCCCGTGATGATGCGGACGATCGAGACCAGGGCCAGGGCGCCGGCGATGACCAGCAGCAGCACGGGCCACGACATGCGGCGGCCGGTGGGCGCCGCGGGCTGCAGCGAGGGCTGGTTGACGTCGGTCGCTGTGGTCGGGGCGGTCATCGGCCAGCCACCTCCTTCGTGGTGTTGTTGTCGGCACCGAGGACGTGACCCGCGGCGAGTTCCGCGCCGACCCGGCGCTGCTGGCGGCGCAGGCCCCACTCGCGGACGGCCTCGTAGGAGACGACGACCGAGAGGACGATCAGGCCCTGCATGATGACCGCGATCTCCTTGTCGTAGCCGTGGAAGTCCAGCTCGGGCGAGGCCTTGTCGAGCCAGGCCCACAGCAGGGCGGCGAAGGCGATGCCGACGGGGCTGTTGCGGCCCAGGAGGGCGATACCGATGCCGAGGAAGCCGATACCGGTGGGGAAGTTCAGGTTGTAGGTGTGGGAGTCGCCGAGCAGGATCGGCAGGCCGGCGAGACCGGCGAGACCGCCGGAGAGCAGCATGGCGGTGAGCACCATGCGCTTGGGGTTGACGCCGCTGGCCGCGGCGGCGGTCGTGGAGGCGCCGGAGGCACGCAGGTCGAAGCCGAAGCGGGTGCGGTTGAGGACGACCCAGTAGCCGATGCCGAGCAGCGCGGCGAGGACGATCAGACCGTAGATCTCCCCGGCCTCGCCCAGGTCGATGCCGGGGACCCAGCCGGACTCGTGCATCTCGCCGGTGGTGCTGTTGTTGCCGATCTTGACGCCGAAGACGTCCGGCTTCCACATGTAGACGATGAGGGACGTGGCGATCGCGTTGAGCATGATCGTGGCGACGACCTCGCTGACCCCGCGGGTGACCTTGAGGACACCGGCGATACCGGCCCAGAAGGCGCCGGTGAACACGGCGGTGAGGAGCAGCAGCGGGACCTGCAGGAAGGCCGGCAGGTTCATGTGGGCGCCGACGACGGCGGCCATGATGGCACCGAGCTGGTACTGGCCGTCGACCCCGATGTTGAAGAGGTTCATCCGGAAGCCGATGGCCACCGCGAGGGCCGCGATGTAGTACATCGAGGCCTGGTTGACGATCAGGATCTGGATGTCGGAGAACGTCGCCTGCTCGAACATCAGGGCGAACGGTTCGACGGGGTTCTTGCCCGAGGCGAGCAGCACGATCGCGCTGAGCGCGAAGGCCACGGCGAGCGCGATGACCGGTCCGGCCACTGCGAGGAGCACGCGCTCCTTGTCGAACTTCTTCATCAGCGGGCCTCGTCTTCCGGAGACTCGGGGGCGTCGGCTGCGGTGCCGGGAGTGTCCGCCCCGGCCTTCCGGGCGTCGGCCGGGGTCTCGGGGGTCTCTTCGTGTTCGAGGTGGCCGGTGGCGGCACCGGTCATGGCGGTACCGAGCTCCTCCGGGGTGACGGTGGCGGGGTCGGCGTCCGCGACGAGCCTGCCGTCGTAGATCACCCGGAGGGTGTCGGACAGGCCGATCAGCTCGTCCAGGTCGGCGGAGATCAGCAGGACGGCGAGGCCCTCGCGGCGCGCCTGACGGATGTGGTCCCAGATCGCGGCCTGCGCGCCGACGTCCACACCGCGGGTGGGGTGGGAGGCGATCAGGAAGCGGGGCCGGTGGCTCATCTCACGGCCGACGATCAGCTTCTGCTGGTTGCCGCCGGACAGGGAGGCAGCGGTGACGTCGATGCCGGGGGTGCGCACGTCGTACTCCCGGACGATGCGACGGGTGTCCTCCTGGGCCGCCTTCGGGTCCAGCCAGAAGCCCTTGGCGTTGGGCTTCTCGGTGACGTGGCCGAGGATGCGGTTCTCCCAGAGGGGTGCTTCCAGGAGCAGGCCGTGGCGGTGGCGGTCCTCGGGGATGTACCCGATGCCCTCCTCGCGGCGCTTGCGAGTGGCCCAGCCGGTGATCTCCTCGTCGGCCAGCCGGATGGTGCCGGAGTCGGCGGCCCGCAGGCCGATGAGCGCGTCGACCAGTTCGGTCTGGCCGTTGCCCTCGACACCGGCGATGCCGAGGATCTCACCCGCGTGGATGGTGAAGCTGATGTCGTCGAGCAGGGCCTTGCCGCCGGGGGCCGCCAGGCGCAGCGTGTCGACGGTGATGACCGCGCGGTCGGTGACCGTGGACTCGGCGGTCTCCGGGGTGGGCAGTTCGCTGCCGACCATCATCTCGGCGAGCTGGCGCGAGGTGGTCTCGGCGGGAACGGCCGTGCCGACGGTGGTGCCCCGGCGGATGACGGTGATGTCGTCGGCGACCGAGAGGATCTCGCCCAGCTTGTGGGAGATGAAGATGACCGACAGGCCCTCCGCCTTGAGCTCGCGCAGGTTGTCGAAGAGCGCGTCGACCTCCTGCGGGACGAGGACGGCGGTGGGCTCGTCGAGGATCAGCGTGGTGGCGCCGCGGTAGAGGACCTTGAGGATCTCCACGCGCTGGCGGGCGGCGACACCGAGCTCCTCGACCAGCAGGTCGGGGCGTATGCCGAGGCCATAGCGCTCGGAGAGTTCCTTGATCCTGCGGCGGGCCTTCGCTCCGATGCCGTACAGCTTCTCGCTGCCGAGCACCACGTTCTCGAGGACCGTGAGGTTGTCGGCGAGCATGAAGTGCTGGTGGACCATGCCGATGCCGCGGGCGATGGCGTCGGCCGGCGAGGAGAAGGAGACCGTCTCACCGTGGATCGCGATGGTGCCCTCGTCCGGCTTCTGCATGCCGTAGAGGATCTTCATCAGCGTCGACTTGCCGGCGCCGTTCTCGCCGACGAGGGCGTGCACGGTGCCCTTGCGGACCGTGAGGTGGATGTCGTGGTTGGCCACGACGCCGGGGAAACGCTTCGTGATCCCGGCGAGCTCGACGGCGGTCACCGATTCGTTGACCGCCGCTCCGGCCGGAGGGCTGCTGGACGCGTTGATGGCGCACTCCTGGGGACGGGGGTCGTCTACGCGCGTAGCGCCCCTACGGCATCGAACAGGGTCGCGCACCCGGCTCGACGGGGTGCGGGGAGCCTACTCCCCGCACCCCGTCGAGCGGTCACAACCCCAAGGGTTACAACGCTGTGCAGGTCCTGCCGGGCTCAGCTCGACTGGACCTTGATGTCGCCGCTGATGATCTTCTTCTTGGCCGTCTCGATGACGTCCTGAAGCTTCGCGTTGTTCGCGAACACGGGGTTGGACTGCGCGAGACCGACCTCACCCGACGTCAGGTCGCCCCTGAGGATACCGGTGCGGGGAGCCTTGTCCTCGACCGACTGCGCCAGCTTGTACACCGACTTGGCGACGTCCTTCGTCGCGGAGGTGAGGATCGAGTCCTTGTACTTCGCCAGGGCTTCCTGCGCGTACTGGTCGGAGTCCACACCGATCGCCCAGACCTTGTTGGCGGCCGCGGCCTCGATGGCGCCCTGACCGGACAGACCGGCCGCCGTGTAGATGACGTCGGCCTTCTTCTCGATCTGGCCCTCGGCGGCGGCCTTGCCCTTGTCGGGGCTGGAGAAGCCACCCTCCTCCGCCGTCTGCGTCAGGAACTGGGGGATGACCTTGACGTCCGGGTTGGTGTCCTTGACGCCCTGCTCGAAGCCGGCCCGGAACTTGTGGATCAGCGGGATGTCCACACCGCCGATGAAGCCCACGACGTCGGTCTTGGTGGTCTTGGCCGCGGCGACGCCGGCCAGGTAGGAGGCCTCCTCCTCGGAGAAAACCAGGTCGGCCACGTTGTCCAGCTCGACCGTGGAGTCGTCGACGATGCCGAAGGTGGTGTCCGGGTACTTCTCGGCGGCGCCCTTCAGGGCGGTGGCGTAGGCGTAGCCGACACCGACGACCGGGTCGTAGCCCTGCTTCGCCAGCGAGACCAGGCGCTGCTCCTTGTCCGCGTCGGTCTCACCGTCGGTGGGCTCGACGTCGGCGGTCTTGTACTCGAACTCCTTCTCCGCCTGCTTCAGGCCCGCGTACGCGGCGTCGTTGAAGGACTGGTCGCCCTTGCCGCCGACGTCGTAGGCGATGGCGATGCCCTTGTCCTCCTTGGACTCGGACGAGCCGGAGCTGGAGGTGCCACCGCAGGCGGCGAGCACGAGGGCCAGAGAGGCGGTCGTTGCGCCTGCGACCGTAATCCGGGAAATCCGGCGCATGTGTGGTGCTCCTTCGTACAAGCGCCGGAAGATCGGGGGGACGGCGCTGGCTTCGCCGCAGATTAACGCGCGTAGACCTCCCTGGAAACCCCTTCTGTCCAGCTTGTTATGCGGCCGTGGCCTACTTGGTCCCTACCGCGGGTACATCGTTGCCGATCGCGAATGGATCGTGGCACTGGGTGACATTCGGGCGATGTACGGCGTGAGGTGACAAGCACCGTGACATCCGACACGGTGCCCGCCGGCCGGCGCGGCGTACGCCGGGTATCGGAGCGGGCTGCCGGGTCCGCCGCCGGCGGGGGGCTCAGCTCAGCCGGCGGCGGAGAGGGCTCAGCTCAGCCGGCGCGCGCGCAGCACCAGGTCGTCGGCGTGGTGCGCGCCGGCGCCGCCGTCGGGTGCCACGCGGGGCCGCTGCTCGTCCGCCTCCACCACCCAGCCCTCGTCGAGCAGAGCGGCGACCATCGAGGGCCAGACGTAGTCGGCCGGGTCGAAGCCGCTCTCGTGCTCCTGCCGGGTGTCCATCCCCGCGTGGTGCACGAGCAGCAGCACGCCGCCGGGCGCGACGGCCGCGAGCAGCGCTCGCTCGGCCGCGGCGTCGGGGGTGCGCAGCAGAGCGGGGTACTGCGCGGAGACCAGGTCGAAGGAGGCCGGCGGGAGGGCCGCCTCCGTCAGTGAGGCGTGAACCCAGCGAACGGTGAGGCCGGCGTCCCGCGCGTGCCCGGCCGCCCGTTCCAGTGCCACGCCCGAGACCTCGAGTGCGGTCACGTCCCAGCCGCGGCGCGCGAGCCAGACGGCGTCCGCGCCCTCGCCGCAGCCGACGTCGAGCACCCGCCCGGGTGTGAGCCCGGCGGCCTCGGCCACCAGCGCGCCGTTGGGCCGGCCGCTCCACAGCTGCTGTCGGTCGGTGTACCGGTTGTCCCACTCCGCCCTCACCGCGGGGTCTCCGACGTATCCGTCGGCGGGGAAGGGCGGGTCGGACGCGGGCGGTCCTGCCACGAGGTCGTCGTTCATCGGCCCACCGTCGCCCAGCGCGTCCCGGACACGCCACTCCTGTTGCCGGTCCGGCAAAACGGCGCCCCAGGGCACGCAACACGGGCGGGCACCCACTGGGGTGCCCGCCCGGCTTCGTCACTGCGGTACCGCGGTACCGCTGCGCCCCGCTCCCCTGCCGCCCTACTCCGTCTTGACGGTGATGGAGCCGTCGATGATGCCGTCCTTGGCCTTGGCCACGGCGTCCGTCAGGCCCTCGATCTCGGCCATCTTCGGGTTGCTGTCGGAGAGGCCGACGCCCTCCACCTTGAGGTCGAAGACCTGGGTGCCGGTCAGCGGCTTGCCGTCCTTGACGGACTTGGCCAGCGTGTACACCGAACCGCCGACCTCCTTGGTGGCGGAGGTGAGGATGAAGTCCTTGTAGCCGGCGAGGGCTTCCTGCTGGTACTGGTCGGAGTCGACACCGATCGCCCAGACCTTCGCCTTGGCGGCGGCCTCGATCACGCCCTGGCCCGAGAGACCGGCCGCCTGGTAGATGACGTCGGCCTTCTTCTCGATCTGGCCCTCGGCGGCGGCCTTGCCCTTGTCGGGGCTGGAGAAGCCGCCCTCGTCCGCGGTCTGCGTCAGGTACTGCGGGATGACCTTGACCTTGGGGTCGGTCGCCTTCACGCCCTGCTGGAAGCCGGCCTCGAACTTGCGGATCAGCGGGATGTCGACACCGCCGATGAAGCCGACCGTCTTCGTCTTGGTGGCCTTGGCGGCGGCGACGCCGGCGAGGTAGGACGCCTGCTCCTCGGCGAAGACGAGGGAGGCGACGTTCTTGCCCTCGACCACGGAGTCGACGATGCCGAAGGTGGTGTCCGGGTACTTCTCGGCCACGGCCGTCATCGCCGGGCCGTAGGCGAAACCGACGCCGATGACGGGGTTGTAGCCCTGCTTGGCGAGCGACGAGAGGCGCTGCTCCTTGTCCGCGTCGGTCTCACCGTCGGTGGGCTCGATGTCGGCGGTCTTGTAGCCGAACTCCTTCTCGGCCTTCTGAAGCCCCGCGTAGGCGGCGTCGTTGAAGGACTGGTCGCCCTTGCCGCCGATGTCGTAGGCGATGGCGAGACCGAGGTCGCCCTTCGTGGAGCTCTTTCCGCTGTCCCCGCTCTCGCTGCTGGTGCCGCCGCAGGCCGTGGCGGCGAGTGCGAGCGACGCGACCCCCACCGCGACGCGAGTCAGTCTGGATATCCGACGCATCTGACGCTCCCCATTCTCCAAAGCCCCGCAGCGGGCGCTCGGTTCGGCGACATTAACGCGCGTAGACACTCCTGGGAACGGGGTACAGCGTGGCTGTTATCCATTCGTGCCGATGGCCGGTTACACCCCGGTAAAGCAGAGGGCCGTAGGGGATCGAAAGAGGTGGAAAGGGGCGACCGGAACGGCGCACGGCTGGGCGCGGCGCGCACCACGCCCCCCTTCCCCACCGCCCGGGAGCCAGTGAAGCGACGGGCGGGGACAGAGGGGGCGGAGGGAGCGAATTGGGGCCGGTGGCCGATGAGGCGACCGGCCGGCCCCCCGCCCGCTCAGCGCAGGGCGTCCAGGAGGGCGGCGGCGGTGAACAGTTCGACGCCCACGGTGATGGCGTGCTCGTCGACGTCGAAGTCACCCTGGTGCAGGTCGCGGATGGTGCGCTCGCCGGGGGGACGGACCCCGAGGCGGGCCATGGCACCGGGGACGTGCTCCAGGTACCAGGAGAAGTCCTCGCCGCCGAGGCTCTGTTCGGTGGTATCCACGGACTCCGCCCCGCGCCGGGCGATCATGGCGTCCCGCAGGAGTTCGGTGACGCCGGCCTCGTTGACGACCGGCGGGACTCCGCGCACGTAGGTGATCTCCGACTTGGCGCGGTGCAGGTTGGCCACCTCGTCGATGGCGGCGACCACGGTGTCCGGGGCCAGCCGCCAGGTCTCCAGGTCCAGGCAGCGCACGGTGCCGGAGAGCTCGGCGTGCTGCGGGATGACGTTGGGCGCGTGGCCGGACTCGACCCGGCCCCAGGTGATGGCGAGCCCGCTGCGGCTGTCGACCCGCCGGCCCACCAGGGCGGGCACGTCGGTGACGACCCGGGCGGCGGCGGTGACCAGGTCGGTGGTCAGATGCGGGCGGGCGGTGTGGCCGCCCGGTCCGTCGAGGGCGATCTCGAGACGGTCGCAGGCGGAGGTGATGGGGCCCTCGCGCAGCCCGATCCTCCCGGCGTCGACCCGGGGGTCGCAGTGCACGGCGACGATCCGCCCGACCCCGTCGAGCGCGCCGTCCAGGATGGCGTCGGCGGCCCCACCGGGCAGTACCTCCTCGGCGGGCTGGAAGATCATCCGCACCGGCCGGGGCAGCAGGCCCTGGCGGTCCAGTTCGGCGAGGACGAGCCCGGTGCCCAGCACGACGGTGGTGTGCACGTCGTGGCCGCAGGCGTGCGCCCGGTCGGGCACGGTGGAGCGGTACGGGCACTCGCTCTTCATGTCGGGGATGGGCAGCCCGTCGATGTCGGCGCGCAGGGCGAGCATGCCGGTGCCGGGGGCCGCTCCGGTGCCTGGGACGCTGCCGCCGTCCATCACCCCGATGTCACAGATGACGCCGGTCCCGCCGGAGAGTACGCGCGGCGCGAGGCCGGCCCGCTCCAGCCGCTCCTTGATCGCGGCGGTCGTACGGAACTCCTGGTTGCCCAGCTCGGGGTGCATGTGCAGGTCGCGGCGGAAGGCGACGAGCTCGGCGCGCAGGACCTCGGGGAGCGTACCCGGAAGCACCGCCCCTCCGGCCAGATCGACCTCGGACTCCTCGGACTCCAGTGACATCAGTTGCTTCACCCTTTGAAGGGTAGGACGCCGGGGCCTCCTACCGACCCCTGATCAAGAAAATTCAGCCCGTCAGTGGAAGAAAATCCGGCAGACCCACGCTTAGCCGTACTCCGTGATGGGTAAACTCGCCGCCCTCGTACGCGGATGAGCGTACGCAGGCCGCCGGAACCCACCGCCGCTCACGGCGGCCGCTTCCGGCGCCGCACTCCGCCTCTCCCCGGTGTACCACGCATCGCTCGAGCCACTCGGACCGGCTCGCCTTTCGGACACGGTCCACCGCCACCCACCCGCGCGGGTGAAAGCGTCTTCGGGGATCCCGGTTGCGCCGATAGGGTGCGGGGCCATGCACGCCGAACCGCCGGAGTTCCTCCGGACCACCCGTTCCTCGTACGACGCCATCGCCGACGACTACGCGGACCGGTTCGGAGACGGCCTGGCCGGGCTGCCGCTGGAACGCTCCCTGCTCACGGCTTTCGCCGAGCTCGCCCGCACCCCCGGGCGGGCGGCGGCCGGGGGTGCCCCGCCGCCGGTGGCGGACCTCGGCTGCGGTCCCGGGCACGTGACCGCACTGGTGCACCGGCTCGGGCTGCCGGTCTTCGGCGTCGACCTCTCACCGCGCATGGTGTCCCTGGCCCGCGAGGCGCATCCGGAGCTGCGGTTCCACGTGGGCTCGATGACCGCGCTGGACCTGCCGGCCGGCACGCTGGGCGGCATCGTGGCCCTCGACTCGATCACCCATGTCCCGGACGACCACCTCGCCGACGTCCTCGCCGAATTCCACCGCGTGCTGATGCCGGGCGCTCCCGTCCTGCTGGCTTTCGAGTCGGGCGACGAGGACGGCGGCCTGCACCTGGACGAACGCTTCGGCCGTCCCGTCTCCCTGGACTACCACTGGCGCTCCCCGTCCACGGTCGTCGCCCACCTGACCAAGGCGGGCCTGGAACTCACGGCCCAGGTCCTGCGGGAACCCACCGGCGACGAGAAACGCCCCCACGCCCTCCTCCTGGCCCGCAGGCCGAAGACGGCGCGGGCCTGACGCAGGCGTCCACGTGGGTGGCACGGACCGCATCGATCCGGCAGCCGTCGGTACCTCGACGCAGCTCGCGGACCGGGGGCGGTTTCCACCGGTACGGCCCCGAGTCCGCCGTTCCGGCTCCGGGCACCCCCGACGCCCCTCAAACCGCCGGCGCCGCCGAAACCGCCGCCAGCCGGTGCGCGTCCCGGGCCGTCCCCGTCACGTTGGACAGGAAGCCCTGGGCCCGGGGGGAGGCGTTCTCGGTGAGCCAGGCCGGGTTGATGTCGCAGACCGCGATGCGGACCTCCGTGCCGGACAGAGCCAGGGGGAGGGTGTGGACGACGGTCGACGGGAAGCTGAGGATCGTGCGGCCGATGGGGCCCCGCCGGGCGATGAGTTCGAGGGGGAGTTCGGGGCGGACGATCTCCAGGCCCGTCTCGACCGCGAGCCGGTGGAGTTTCTCGGTGCTCTCGCGGCGGTGGGCGAAGTATCGGGTCGCTCCGTGGGCCTTGGTGAGGGAGCGGACGGCCTCGACGTAGGCGTCGGCGTCCACCACGCCGGTCTCCACCAGGGAGGTGCCCACCATGTCGGCGGTCCTGGTGATCCGGGGCGGGCCGAACCGCTTCCGGGTCCAGGCGAAGGAGTTGGCGCTGACGGTGACTCCGGCCGGTATGTCGTCGACCGGCATCGAGGAGAAGACCTCCACCCGGCTCCGGCCGTTCGGGGTGAGCCTGCGCCGGGCGACGCCGGAGACCGGGGCGAGGATCAGGTCCCGGGGGCCGCGTCGGCCGCCCTTGCGGTGCCAGCGCACCAGGCGTTCGCCGCGCGCGAGCTGGCCGACGAACTCCATGGTCGCCGTGCCGTCGTCGACGACGACGAGGTCGCGGGCCCTGGTGATCGTCAGCATGAGTTGCACGTACCGCGAGAAGGGGTCGCCGAGGACGATCCGGGTGGCGCGGCGCAGTGGGCCGGCCAGGCCGCCTATGGTCTGGAAGGGCGCGCCTGCCCCGCCCCGCGCTTCCTCCCAGCGGACCTCGTGGCCCTCTTCGCGGGCGAGTTCGGACATGCGGCGCAACTGACCGCGTGTCATGGGGTCGAGGGGGGACAGCACCACGAGGGTGAGCCCCACGCCGGGCGCATGCGCGTGCGCCCACTCCAGCACGTTCAGCAGCTGTACCGGGCTCTCGACGAAGGCGAGAGTGTGGGAGCCGGCGGTCCCGGCGCGGGGGCTCATCGACGTACGACCGTTCCCGTCGTCAGGGGATGGTGGGGTGGGGGAGGGTCAGACGGCCAGCGGCTCGCCGGCGGCCGCGGCGATCTCCGCCTCGGCGACGGCACCGGGGACCCGGCGCAGCTTCTTCATCGGGCCCAGCTCGGACTCGTAGACCTTCTTGACGCCGTCACCGAGGGACGCCTCGATGGTGCGGATGTCGCGGACCAGGCGGGTGAGGCCCTGCGGCTCGACGGACGCGGCCTGGTCGGAGCCCCACATGGCGCGGTCGAGGGTGATGTGGCGCTCGACGAAGGCGGCACCGAGGGCGACGGCGGCAAGCGTGGTCTGCAGACCGGTCTCGTGGCCGGAGTAGCCGATCGGAACGTTCGGGAACTCCTGCTGAAGGGTGTCGATCATGCGGAGGTTCAGCTCTTCGGCCTTGGCCGGGTAGGTGGACGTCGCGTGGCAGAGCAGGATGTTCTCGCTGCCGAGCACCTCGACCGCGTGGCGGATCTGCTTCGGGGTGGACATCCCCGTGGAGAGGATGATCGTGCGGCCGGTGGCGCGCAGGGAGCGCAGCAGCTCGTCGTCCGTGAGGGAGGCGGAGGCGACCTTGTGGGCGGGGACGTCGAACTTCTCCAGGAAGGCGACGGCCTCGGTGTCCCACGGGGAGGCGAACCAGTCGATGCCCCGCTTCTTGCAGTAGGCGTCGATCTGGCCGTACTCCTCCTCGCCGAACTCCACGCGGTGGCGGTAGTCGATGTACGTCATCCGGCCCCAAGGGGTGTCGCGCTCGATGTCCCACTGGTCGCGCGGGGTGCAGATCTCGGGGGTGCGCTTCTGGAACTTGACGGCGTCGCAGCCGGCTTCGGCGGCGGCGTCGATCAGCTTGAACGCGTTCTCGATGTCGCCGTTGTGGTTGATGCCGATCTCGCCGGTGACGTACACCGGGCGGCCGGGGCCGGCTTCGCGGGAACCGAGGGTGCGGATGCGGGAGTTGGTGCTCATGACCGGTGCTTCCTTACTTGGGGAGGGAATCGAGAGAGGGGCCGAGGATCCAGCTGGCGATCTCCCGGATCGCGCCGTCGCCACCGGGGACGGTGGTGACCGCGCGTGCGGCGCCGCGTACGACGTCGTGGGCGCTCGCGACCGCCACGGGCCAGCCCACGAGGGCGAAGCACGGGAGGTCATTGACGTCGTTGCCGACGTAGAGCACGCGCTCGGGCGCGATGCCCTGTTCCTCGCACCACTGCTTCAGTGCGAGGTCCTTGCGGTCGATGCCGTGCAGCACGGGGATCTGGAGCTTGCGTGCGCGGGCGGCGACGACCGGGTTCTGTTCCGTGGACAGGACGAGCATCTTCAGTCCGCTCCTGCGCAGGGCGGCGATGCCGAGTCCGTCACCGCGGTGCACGGAGACGAATTCCTGTCCGGCGGCGTCGATCAGCACCCTGTCGTCGGTCTGGGTGCCGTCGAAGTCGAGGACGACCGCGTCGATGTCTTCCGCGGTCGGGAGGGCGCCGATGGGGGTCCCCCCTGCTCGAGCGAAGTCGAGAGCTTGGGGGATTCCCGCGTCGAAGAGCGGGGCGAGGGCGCGGGCGCGGGCGAGGTCGTGCGGGTCGTCGATCTCCAGCACGCGGGCGGGGTCGGTGCGCACGAGTTCGGTGCGGCCGAAGAAGCGGTGCTTGTGCTCGCGGAAACCGGCCGCGTCCATGGCGTAGGCGGCGCCGGTCTCCAGGAGGTCCTGGGGGCGGTCCTGCCGGCGGGGGCGGAAGGACTTGTCGTGGTTGACGCCGAAGCCGCCGCTGCCTCCGCCCTCCTGGGTGCCGGCCGCCCCGTCCGCCGGTTCCCCGTCGGTCGCGTCCCGCCAGACGAAGCCGTGGAAGGGGGCGACGGTCACGGCCGTGTCGGCGCCCTGCTCGGCGACCGCGCCGGCCACCCCGTCGATGTCCTCGCGGATCAGGAAGGGGCTGGTGCACTGCACGAGCAGGACGACGTCCACCTGGGCGCCGTGCAGCGCCTCGTGGGCGTCCATGGCGTGCAGGACGGCGGCCTCGGAGGTGGCGAGGTCGCCCGCGATGGCGGCCGGGCGCATCACGATCTCGGCGCCGGCCTGCCGGGCGGCGGCCGCGATGGCCTGGTCGTCGGTGGAGACCACGACGTCCGTGACCTGGCGCGCGGCGCGGCACTCGCGGACGGCGCGGGCCACCAGGGGCGCGCCGCCGACCGGCGCGAGGTTCTTCGCGGGCACGCCCTTGGAGCCGCCGCGCGCGGGGATCACGGCGAGCACCCGGCGCACCGAGGCGCCCTGGCCCGCTTGCGGGTGGGACATGGGATCAGCTCCTTGAGCAGGAAGGGAGGCGCTCACAACTCGCCCATCCGTCGGATCACCGGGGCCACCCGCTGGACGCCGTGGCGGTAGGCGCCGCGCGCCGCGCGGCGCACGATCTGCCGGACCGGTCCGGGCTCCTTGTCGGCGGCGGGGGCGCCGGGCAGCGGGGTGCCGTCCGGGCCGAGGTGATGGCGGGCGAGCAGGCCGGGCAGATAGCCGGGCGCGGTGACGGTCGTGTAGTACGGGGCCGGCGGCGGCAGGTCGCCGGGGCGTGCGAGCAGCTTGGTGATGCGCTCGCGGGCGGTGTCGAAGGCGGTCTCGTAGGAGGCTCCCCCGGCCGCCACGCCCTGCCGGGACACCCACTCCTCGTCCGGCACCGGCCGGTGGCCGGCGTCGAGCTGGTCCCAGGAGGCGAGGCAGCCGGAGCCGACGAAGTGGTGGTTGCCGAGCGCCTCGCGCACGCCGAGGTCGGTGAGGACCACGGTCGGGATGCGGCGGTGCAGGGATTCCAGGGCGGCCGTGGAGCTCACCGTGACCAGCAGGTCGGTGCGGTCCAGGACCTCGCCCATGTGCCCGTACACCAGGCGGAAGTTGGCCGGCGGGTCGAGCCGCTGGACCAGTTTCTGGTACGGCAGTTCCTCGATGTGCGTGGTGTGCTCGCCCGGCTTGGAGCGCAGCTTGAGCAGCACCTCGCGCTCGGGGTGCCGGCGGGCGTGCTCGACCAGCCGGTTCAGCAGGTAGGTACGGTCCCGGCGGTTCTCCGGTACGGAGGGCTGGGCGGCGAAGACGACCGTGTAGGGGTCGTGTTCGCCGGTGTAGGCGGCCCCGCCGAGGAACGGCAGCGCGACCTCCGTCACCGAGCCGGCGTCGGCGCCCACGCCTTCGTACACGGCGCGGAAACGGTCCGCGTCCTGACGGGAGTTGGCGAGGACGAGGTCGGCTCCGTGGCGCAGTAGCAGGCCGTCGGCGAGCTTCTCGTAGACGACTCCGACGTATCCGGTGACGACGACGGGCCGCTTCGCCCGGTCGGCGGGACCGTCCTCCCAGACGCGCCCGAGCCCGTGCAGCATCGCCTGCACCCCGCCGCCGACCAGGGCGAGGACCAGGAGGTCGTACGACTCCTCGCGCATGGCGTGCAGGAACTGGACCGCGGTCACCTCGTGGAGGGCGTCCGCCTGGACGCCGACCTCTTCGAGCTGACGGGCGGTGGGAGTCGCACGGCCCCGCAGGAGGTAACCGTCCAGGCGGAGGTCCGAATTCTCCGGGGTAATGCGGTTCGCGGTGAGCGCGCCCCATTTCCACCGGGTATCGGAATCCGCGAGGACGGCGACTCGCAGGGTCTTCGTTGCACTTGCTGGCACAACGAAGACGTTAGGAAGCAATTTCCAGGAGCGGCCCAACCCGAATCCAACAAATGGTTAACAGCAGATCGCCGAATGGGGAATCAGCCCACCCGCCACCCGGAAAAATGTTCGCTTCACTGCCTCGCCACGCGTCGTTCACCCTGTATCAAGGTTCAGGTAAAGACGAATGACGGGCCGCCACCTAACGTCGAAGACGTGCTCAAGCTCTCCGTCATCGTGCCGTTCTACAACGTGCGCCGATACGTCCCCGATGCCCTGCGAAGTCTGCGCGCCAACGCGCGCGACGACTTCGAATTCATTCTCGTCGACGACTGTTCGACCGACGGGACCGCGGATCTCCTCGCGCGCGCGGAGCGCGAGCTGCCGGGGGCGGTGCTGGCCAGACACGAACAGAACGGCGGACTCGCGACCGCCCGCAACACCGGCATCGACCGCGCCCGAGGCCAGTACCTGACCTTCCTGGACGGCGACGACTGGCTGGCGCCCGGCTACTACGCCCGGCTGGTCTCCGCGATCGAGGACCTGGACTGCGACTTCGTCCGCACCGACCACGTGCAGTGCACCGCGCGGGCCCGCACCGTGCACCGCGTCCCGCACGGCCGGCGCAACGCGGCGCTCGATCCGCGCGACGCGATCCTCCCCACCCACCGGACCACCTCCGTCGACTACGCCTACGCCTGGGCGGGCATCTACCACCGCAGACTCGTCGAGCGCGGTCTGCTGCACTTCACCGACGGGCTGCGTACCGCCGAGGACCGGCCCTGGATCTGGAAGCTGCACCGCGAGGCGGAATCCTTCGCGGTGACCAGCCTGCTCGGGGTGTTCTACCGGCGCGGGGTCTCCTCGTCGCTGACCCAGATCGGCGACGCCCGGCAGCTCGATTTCATTCGCGCGTTCGACCAGGTGATCGAGGAGACCGGGCGGGACGCGGATGCGGCGACCCTGCTGCCGAAGGCCGTGCGCACGTACTGCGCCATCATCTCCCACCACCTGGGATCCATCGAAAGGTTCGAGCCGCCCGTGGCCCGGAAACTGAAGGACATGGGCACCGCCGCGCTGCGGCGCATGCCGCAGGACGTGCTCGACGACGCACTCGACTCGATGGACACCGAGCGCGCCACCCGGCTGCGCCGGCTGCGCCGCCGTCCGGTGCCGGCCTCGGAGGTCGCCGCGTGACCACGCAGATCTTCATGGCGTCGACCCTCTACGGCGCGGCCACGCTCGCCGCCGCCCTCGACTCGGGCTGCTTCGCACCGGCCGGCCGGCGGATCCTGCTGGTCTCCAACAACGCGACGACGCCCGAGACGACGCCCGCCGTGGACGAGATGCCCGGGTTCGAGCGACTGCGGTCCCGGTTCGACGACGTGGTGTCGTGGAACGAGGCCGTCTTCCCCTTCCATCCCGGCGGCTGGGCGCCGCGTCTGGACGACGTGCCCCTGTGGGAGCGGTATCTGCGCCTCGCCTGGGGCATCGGTGACGACGACGTGGCCCTCGCCGTGGAATCCATCCAGGTCAACCCGGCTCTCGGGGTCGCACAGATCTTCACCGACGCTCCCGTCACCGTCTACGCGGACGGCCTGATGAGCTACGGCCCCACCCGCAACAAGATCGACCCGCTGGTCGGCACCCGGGTGGAGCGGCTGCTCCACCTCGACCTGGTGCCGGGGCTCGAGCCGCTGCTGCTCACCGAGTTCGGGGTGGCGCCGGAGGTGGTGGCGACCCCGGCGTTCACCAAGGTGCTGGCCGAACTGGTCGACACCGGCGCCGAGTTGCCTGACGTGACGGAGCCCGCGCTGCTGCTGGGCCAGTACCTCTCCGCGCTGAACATCCTCTCCGCCGAGGAGGAGGAGGACCTGCATGTGCGGATGCTGAAGGGCGCGGTGGACCTCGGTCACAGCCGGGTGGTGTTCAAGCCGCACCCCACGGCCCCGGCGCGCTTCACCCGCACCCTGGAGGAGGAGGCCGAGCGGCTCGGCGTCGACCTCACGGTGGTGGACACCCCGGTCCTGGCCGAGGTGCTGTACCAGCGGATGCGTCCGGCCCTGGTCGTCGGCTGCTTCTCCACGGCCCTGCTGACCGCGTCCGCCCTGTACGGCCTGCCGGTCGCCCGGGTCGGCACGGACACCCTGCTGGACCGGCTGGCGCCCTATGAGAACAGCAACCGCGTCCCGGTCACCATCGTCGACGCGCTGCTGCCGGCGCCGACGGACACGGCGGCGGTCGCCGAGCGGCACGGGGCCATGGACACCGACGCGCTCGGCGACCTCGTACGGGCCGTCGGGTTCACGATGCAGCCGAAGATCCTGCCGGCCCTGCGGCCCGAGGCCGAGCGCTACCTGTCGACGCGGCTGGACGACGGCACCTGGCGGTATTTCAAGAAGAAGCGGCTGACGTCCCTCGGGCTGCCCGGCGGGGTGCCACCCCAGCTGGGGTTCCTGCCGCGCAACGCCACAGTCCGGCGGGTCGCGCGCAAGGCGCGCAGGCTGCGGCGGGCGATGGCCCGCCGCTGAGCACGCGTACGCGTACCCGAGCACCCGCCCGCACCGCGCCCGGCCGGCCGGCCGGCCGACGGGTCGGCCGGGCACACCGGCCTCCCCTGGGTGAACGGCGGACGGAAACCGAGGAAAGCTCGACCAAAAACCAGCTAACTCCAAGGATTCCATGGCGAAATGACATTTACATCCATAGGATCGCGAAGCTTGCCGCCCTTCTCCGGCGTCCCCCAACCCGTGAGGCATCCATGACGAACCTCGGCCGGCTCTACTCGCTCCTCGACGACGTCCAGTTACCGGACACCATCCCCTACTCCCAGGTCAGCACGTGGGAACTACGGTTCCTCTATCTGCTGGGACGCCATCACCTCACAGGCGAGGACCGGCTGGTCGAACTGGGCTCCGGTGGCGGCGGCTCCACCTACGCCCTCGCGCTCGGGCTGCGCGAGAGCCCCGTCTTCGACGAGCGCCGCGGGCGGCTGCACGCGTACGACTTCTTCCGCGTCGGCAAGGGCACCTTCGCGACGGAGAAGTTCTTCACCTCCGGCCGCAAGCCGGCCGACGACAACTCCTTCCTGAACGACTTCCGCGAACGCCTCGAGCCGTTCCTGCCGTTCCTGGAGATCCACGCCGGGAGCCTCTGGCAGACCTCGGACCCCGAGGACACCAGCCCCATCGAGTTCCTGCACATCGACATCGCCAAGACCCCCCGGGTGTTCCGCTGCGTGACCGAACGGTTCCTGACCCGGCTGCGGCCCGGCTCGGTCGTCCTGCACCAGGACTTCGCCGGCCCTCGGCTGCCGTGGCTGCACCACAGTACGGGCGCGCTGCTGCCGTACATCGAGATCGCCGGGCCGCCGATCCGCTCCACGCTCGCCTTCGAGGTGGTCCGGCCGATCCCCGAGGACGTGCTGAAGTCCATCGCGGAGGACACCTTTTCCGTCGACGAGAAGCTGGCGCTGATATCCGCCGTCCAGGACCGGATCGACCGCGACCACACCGGCGGCATCCCCTTCAAGCCGGTCCTGGAGTTCGCCAAGGCCTACGTCGCCCACTACGCCGGTGAGCACCGGCGGGCCTGGTCGTTGGCCAAGCCGCTGATCTCCGACGAGTACCTCAGCCGTACCCGCTCCGACCACTTCGAGCAGCTGCGCAAGGCGTACGACGAGGACCGGGCGAAGAACGGTGGCGGCGGTTCGCGGCTGTCCCGGCTGGTGAACAAGGCCCTGGGCCGCTGAGTCCGCGGGCTCGGCACGCAGCGCACAGCGCACAGCAGGCGTGAGCCCCCGCGGCCCGTCCCCGGAGCATCCCGGGACCGGCCGCGGGGGCTCACCCCGTTTCACGCGCCGAGGATCACCCGCAGGTCGGCCGCGTTCGCCTCGGTGACCTTCCACAGCGTCTGCTGACGCTCGTGGACGTCGGCCACGGTTGCCGCGTGGGCGTCCAGGATGCCGATCGCCCGCTCGGTGAGCACGGCGCCCAGGTTCCGGTCGTGCACGGAGACACCCCACTCGGGGCGCTCGATGTCGGCCAGGAAGTACGCCATCTTCGGGTGCGAGATCAGGCTGATGATCGGTGTGCCCACACCGAAGGGGATCATCCCGGCGTGCCCGCGCATGCCGATGACCAGGCGGGTCCTGGCGTACAGCTCCCGGATGGCGTCGTTGTCGAAGTCGTACATCGGGATCATCGGCAGCGAGATGCCGTGCTCGCGGCGCAGGTCGAAGGCGATCCGCTCGTCGTCCAGCGAATGCGCCACGCACTGGACCTCGGTGTGCGCGCCGATGCCCCGCACGGCCTTCGCGATCTCCGCGAGGAAGTGCCCGTAGTCGTGCCCGAAGCGCAGGCCGGCCCGGTCGTAGGCGGCGTTCAGCAGGACGGTGTCGTCGCGCTTCGCCGGGTCCTGCCAGCCGGCCACCAGCTGGCGGCTGACCGTGGTGGGACAGGGCTGGAAGCGGACCTTGTCGTGCAGGTGGTCCGGGAGCATGGCCCGTACCTTGGCGATGGAGCCGTGGTTGCGCAGCCCGAAGAACGCGGACTTCTCCACCAGCAGGCGGAGGCTCTCACGGAACCGCCCGGCCCGGTAGGACTGGCCGTCGAAGGCGTTGAAGCCGACCGCGTACACCATGATCGGCACGTCGATGCCGCGCAGGTGCTCGTCGGGCACGTTCCACTGCCAGGCGCTGTTGCCGTTGGGCATGGTGTCCGGGATGAACAGCCCACCGCCCCCGATGACCAGGCCGCGCCGGGCGTTGACCCGTTCCAGGGCCGCCTCGTCGAACAGCCGGTGGGCGTGGACGGAGTGCCAGCGCCGGGAGGTCGTGTCCGAGCCGAAGCCGAGACGCACGGTCTCCGGCAGCAACTTGTCACCGGCGTTGCCCTGGCGGTCCATGTAGAAGGCGACGTGAGCCAGTTGGTCCTCGGCGCTGCCCAGCTCCTGCGGGGGTACGGTCCCCGCGCGCTGTGCCCACAGCCTGCTCGAGCGGTGGGTGGGGTCGACGGAGATGCCGGCGGTGGCGTACCGCAGCGACTCGGCGTCGTCACCGCGCACCCAGGCCATCTGGGCGAGCCGGGCGTAGGCGGTGGCGGCCCGGTTGGGGGCGGCGGCGGCGAGCAGCAGCTGGGCCTTGGCCTCCTCGTGGCGGGAGACGCTCATCAGGGCGTGGCCGAGCACCTCGTGCGGCCATGCCTCGTCGAGCGGGATGCGCACGCTGCTCAGGATGTCGACGGCGTCCTGGTAGTCGCCGGCCGTGATGTGCGCGGCGGCCACCTTGCGGGCGCTCTCGGTGTCGCCGGTGCGCGCGACGTGCGGGGTGCCGAGGTGCACCAGCAGATCGTGGTGGAGGGTGCCGGACCGGGCCAGGTAGGCGGCCTGGAAGTCGGCGTCGGACAGCTCGAACTCGCGCCAGCGGTCCTCCGCCTGGCCGTATCCGGCCTCGCCGCCCTGCCAGGGCTTGTGCCGGCCGGTGAAGTGCAGGATCGCGGTGTCGTCGGGGACCGGCAGGTCGCCGGACAGGCGCCGCTTGACGAAGTTGTAGCGGGCGTCGAGGCGGACGAAGTCGCCGTCCAGGACGGCGTTGAGGATGCCCTGGTCGTGCTTGTCGAGTTCGTAGTCGCCGCTGCGTCCGGTCGCGTCCAGCTTGGCGCAGAACGCGTCGCTGAGGTACTCGCGCTGGATGACCAGCAGCCCGGAGTTGAGCTTGTGCTGCCCGTAGAAGAACTGCGGGACGGCCGCCAGGCCCTCGCGCAGCCGCAGCAGTTCACCGAGGTCGCCGAGGACGACCATGTCGGTGTCGAGCGTGATGATGGTGTCGTACTCGCGCAGCCGGAAGACGTCGAGGATGAAGTACGCCTTGCGGACCAGGTAGTTGTCCTGGTCGCCTTTCTTGTACGAGTCGTAGTGCTCGGTGTTCACCCGGCGCAGCACGATGCGCGGGTGCAGGGCGCGGATCCGGGCGATCGAGCCGGGGCGCAGGTCGTCGTGGAGGACGACGAAGTCCTCGCACACGCCCGGGTTGGACAGCGCGAGGCTGCGCAGCAGGGCGAGGAAGCCGGGCAGGTAGTTCTCGTCGACGTAGGCGGCGAAGGCGACGCGGCGCTTGCCGGTGAGCGCGTCCGACGAGAGCGCCGGTGCCGGGGGAGCCGTGGTCACGGCCCCGGGGGTGATGGTCATCGCAGGGATATCCTCATGTCGGTCACTCGCTGGGCCCGCTGCATGACCCATTCCTTCTCGCTGGTGTACTCGTGCACGGAGGTGATCGGCATCTTCATGGCTTCCGGCACGCGGTAGGCGCCGCTCTCGTAGAAGTCGAAGCCGATCAGGTCGAGGGTGGGGCTGACGTCCAGGAAGTCCAGCAGGAACAGCATGTTGAAGCCGGTGGTCGGGATGCCCGACCAGGCGTCGGAGCCGAGCCTGCCGATGTTGCGCACGGGCCAGCGCAGCGACTCGTCGCCGAGGAACTGCTGGGCGCCGGGCACCAGGCGGTTGCGCAGGGAGTACTTCCAGTCGCCGGAGACGCCGCCGAACACGAGCCGGGTGGTGACCTGCTGGTCCCAGTTGAAGCCGTGCTTGTGGATGGTGGCGTGGATGTCGGTGCGCCCGCCGGTGTGCTTCTCATCGATGCGGTACGAGTTGAAGCGGACCACCAGGTCGTAGGCGTCGATCTCGACGCCCATCGAACTGGTCCCCACTCGGCCGGAGTTGGCGATGAGGCAGATGGACTTGCCGGCGATCAGGTTGCGGAACTCGCCGAGGCTGACCCACTGCACGCCGCCGATGGTGGGGTCGGCGACGGGGCCGCGCATCCGGTTGCGGCGCTGCTCGGCGTAGAGGGCGAGGACCTCGGTGAGCGCGGGCAGGTCGGCGTCGCCGCGCGCGGAGCGCAGCTCCAGGTACTGGCCGAGCAGCTCCTGCCGGTCGGCGACCGGCGCCTGCTCGGCGGCCAGGGCGAGGAGCGCTCCCACCATGCGCGGCTCAGCCTCGGACCAGTCCCCCACGGCGTGCGCGGCCAGGCCTTCGGCCCATACGTCCGTGGCGGGACCGCGGGCGAACTCCTCGGCGCGCGGGCACTGGCGCCGCAGCAGGGCCAGCAGCTCCTGGTCCTTCTCCCCTGCGACACGCAGGCCGGCGATCTTCGCGGTGACGCCGAACCCGTCGCTGTCGGTGAGGCCCAGGTACCGCTCGTAGGCGGGTACGGCCTCGGTCTCGTCGCCGAGGGCCTCCATCAGCCGGGCGCGCAGCCGCCAGCCGGCGCGGGAGTTCTTGCGCTGGGCCAGGACGGTGTCGCTGATGACCAGGGAGAGGTCCAGCTCGTCGTCGTAGCCGCACTCCAGGGCCTTGTTGGCGACGGCGAGCAGGGCGTCCAGCACGTCGTTGGGGATGCCGGCGGCGGGGGCCGACGCGCCCTTGACGACCCGCTTGAGGCGGGCGGCGGCACCGCTCGGCGCGGCCGGCGCTGCGGTGGGGGCGTCACCGGTGGCGACCACGACGAGCAGCTTGCGGAGCTGCTCGGCAAGCTCGATTCGGCGGCGGTCCACACTGCCGACGAGTTTTCCGCTGTGCACCGCGCAGGCGCGCAAGCAGTCTTCCAGCTCCCCTCCGCGCACACGTGCCCGTCTGTTCTGAACCGTCGTCATGGCACTCCTGTTTTGCCGAACCAGCCGCGCGCTCGCTTCGCGACAGCATTGGTTGCGTTTTCTTCCACGCAAGGGGGATGTTCGGAGAATTTAGAAAGCCAAAACGACATTCAGGTGAACTCGTCTCTACTGGCCGGGGAATCGTTGGTCTGGCGTTCGGTTGCCCTCCGCCCATCGGACTAGCGTGCTGGCGTACCCGCGGCCGATTCCGGCCGGAATCATGAAACCCAGGGGTTCTCCTTGACCAGCACGCTCGCCCGTCCGGTGCCCGAAGCGTCCCGGCCGGCGGAAACGGGAAAACCGCGCGGGCGGCCCCGACTGCGCGCCCTGGACGGAATGCGGCTGATGGCCGCGCTGATGGTGGCGGCCTATCACTACGGTGGGCGCGGCGGCGATGTCACCACCGCCTGGGGAAGCTCCCCGAAGGGCCAGTTCCCCACCCTTCACGCATACTTCGCCTACGGCTGTCTCGGCGTCCAGATCTTCTTCGTGATCAGCGGATTCGTCATCTGCATGAGCGGCTGGGGCAGGCCGCTGCGGTCGTTCTTCGCCTCCCGCGCCTCCCGGCTGCTGCCCGCCTACTGGGTGGCGGTCCTGCTCGTGACGGCGGTGTTCGCCCTGCCGGTGGTCGTCTACGACGCGGTCTCACCGAGCGACGCGCTGGTGAACATGACGATGCTCCAGCAGCCGCTCGGCGTGGACCGGGTCCTGGGCGTGTGCTGGACGCTGTGGGCGGAGGTCCGCTTCTACGCGCTGTTCGCCCTGTTCGTGGTGGTGCCCGGGGCGACCCGGCAGCGGGTGATCCTCTTCTGCGCGCTGTGGATCCTGGCGGCGGCGATCGCCGAGGGCGCGAACGAGCCCCTGCTCGACCTCGTCCTGATGCCCCAGTACGCGCCGTTCTTCGTCGGTGGCATCGGCCTGTACCTCGTCCACCGCGACCGCAAGGACGCGTACGCCTGGGGCATCGTCGCCGTGAGCTGGCTGATCGGCCAGCACTACGCGGTCCAGGACCTGTGGCACGCGCCGAGCGCGGACGCCTTCTCCCACCGGACCTCGTTCGGCATCATCCTGATCGTCACGCTCGGCTTCGCCGCGGTCGCCGCCATCGCGCTGGGCCGGCTCGGCTGGGCGAACTGGCGCTGGCTGACCGTCGCGGGCGCCCTCACCTACCCGTTCTACTTGGTCCACGAGCACCTGGGCTGGGTGGTCATTCACGCCCTGCACCGCGGCCTCGGCATCGGCTCGGCGGAGACCTTCGCCCTGACGATCGCCACGATGCTGCTGCTGGCCTGGCTGCTGAACCGGTATGTGGAGGAGACGCTGACGCCGAAGATCCGGGCGGCGCTGTCCAGGGCGCGCTGAGCGTCCTTCAGTCCACGCCGTACCGCGCCGCGATGCCCGCGATCAGCAGCGCCAGCCCTTCCTCGAAATGCCGGCCGTAGTCCTCGAAGATCTCCCTGCCCGCCTCGGCCGCCAGCGGGAAGCCGGCCATGAGGCGGGCGCGTTCGGCGAGGTCGAAGCCCTCGCGGCGCTCTCCCGGCAGCGGTTCGACGCCCTGCTCCTCGGTGACGAAACCGAGCGTGTAGAGGTACGTCGTGTTCAGCGCGCGGGCCGCCTGGGGCAGGGTGAGGCCGGCGGCCGTGAGCAGGCGCAGGTGGTCCTCCATCTGCTCCGCGTGCACGAGACCGGTGAAGCGTGAGCCGCTGAACACCTTCGCGCCGTCGCGATAGCCGAGCAGCGCCGCGCGCAGTCCCCGGTTGGCCTTCAGCAATCGCTCCCGCCAGGTGTCACCGGCGTCGAGCGCGGCACCGGCCGTCATCCGCCGGTACATCTCGGTCGCCATCTCGTCGAGCAGCGCCTGTTTGTCCTTGAAGTGCCAGTACAGGGCGGGCGCCTTGACGTCCAGTTCCCTGGCGATGGCGCGCAGCGTCAGGCCGTCCAGGCCCACCTCGTTCAGCAGCCTCAGCGCCGCGTCGGCGACCCGTTCGCGGTCCAGGGGCGCGCGTCGTTCCGTACTCACACTTGACAACTTAACACTGTTAAGGCCACGCTCGGCAGCGACGACCACTTAACAACGTTAAGGAGCGGATCGTGAGCAGCACTGACGTCCTGATCGTGGGCGCCGGCCCCACCGGTCTCACCCTCGGTATCGACCTGGCCCGGCGCGGGGTTACCGCCCAGGTCGTGGAACGGGAGAACGGGCTGTTCCCCGGCTCGCGCGGCAAAGGGCTCCAGCCGCGCACCATGGAGATCTTCGACGACCTCGGCGTGTACGACGCGATCCGCGCGGCGGGCGGAACCTACCCGGTCGGGATGATCTGGCGGGACGGCGAGCGGGCAGGCGAGCACCGGATGTTCGACCCGGTCGGGACGGACGAGGACTCGCCGTACACCGAGCCCTGCATGATTCCGCAGTGGCGCACGCAGCGGATCCTGCTGGAGCGGCTGGAGGAACTCGGCGGCAAGGTCGCCTTCGGCCGGAAGGTCACCGGCCTGACCCAGGACGAGGAGGGTGTGACGGCACACCTCGCCTCCGGCGACGCGGTGCGCGCCCGGTACGCCGTCGCCGCGGACGGCGGCCGCTCGGCGGTGCGCCGCGCGGTCGGTATCGCCATGACCGGGGAGCAGGTCGACCCGGGCCCCATGCTCGTGGCGGACGTGCGGATCACCGGCCTCGACCGCGACAACTGGCACCTCTTCCCGCCCCGCGACGGCGTCGACGGAGACGGGGCGGGCGGCGACATCCTCGCGATCTGTCCGCTGGCCGGGACGGAGGACTTCCAGCTGATCACCCGGTTCGCGCACGGTACGGAGGTGGACCTTTCCCTCGACGGCATACGGCGGGTCGTCGCCGCCCGCTCCCACCTCGCCCCCGAGGACGTCACCGAGGTCCGCTGGGCCTCGGACTTCCGCCCGCGGGCCGCGCTGGCCGACCGTTTCCGCGTGGGCCGGGTGTTCCTCGCCGGTGACGCGGCGCACGTGCACTCCCCGGCCGGCGGGCAGGGCCTCAACACCAGCGTCCAGGACGCCCACAACCTGGGCTGGAAGCTGGGCGCGGTGCTGCGCGAGGGGGCGGGCGCGTCCCTGCTGGACACCTACGAGGAGGAGCGGCGCCCGATCGCCGCGCAGATGCTCAGCCTGTCCACCGGTGTCCACCGGGGCGAGATCCGGCGTGGGGCGGCCACGCGCCAACTGGGCTTGGGCTACCCGGAGTCGTCCCTCACACACGAGACACGCACGGCTCCCGGTCCGCTGCGGGCGGGCGGCCGGGCCCCCGACGCCACGGTGGACGGTGTACGTCTCTTCGACGCGTTCCGAGGACCGCACTGGACACTGCTGGCGTTGGGGATGCCGGCTCCCGACATCGACGTGCCCGTGCGGACGGTGCGCGGACCGGCGCACGACTCCTACGGGACGGGACTGTTCCTCGTCCGGCCCGACGGGTACGTCGGCTGGGCCGGGGACACGGCGGCGGCCGGGCTCCCGGAGTACCTGACCCGGTTCGGCCCTCGCCGGCCGCCGGCCTGACCCGAACGAGAGGCCCTGAGAGCCCCGGACACAAGGGGAGTCCGATCAGCTCGCGGCGTCTGGTGCGTGCGATCGCAAGGCGCCGGAAGGTCCTCGTAGCGGAGCTCCTGGGGCCTTTTGGCAACGCGGCTGGGGGTCCCCCCTGCTCGAAGAGCTTGGGGGAGTGCGTGCCGGACGCCGCGAGCCGGGCGCCCCTTGTGTTCGGGGCTCTAAGCGCTCGCGAGCGAGAGCTTCGCCGCGAAGCCCAGGAACAGTGCGCCGGCTGCCGAGGTGGCGCCCGCCGACAGGGCACGGCGGCGGCGGAAGGCGGCGGCGAGCTTGGTGCCGCCGAAGATGAGCGCGCTCAGGTAGAGCACGCTGGCGATCTGCGCGAAGACACCGAGGACGACGAAGGACAGCGCCGGGTAGGCGTAGGCCGGGTCGACGAACTGCACGAAGAAGGAGATGAAGAACAGGATCGCCTTGGGGTTGAGCAGGCTGATGACCAGCGCCCTGCGGTACGGCCGCTCCATGGGGGTCGCGTCGGCCGCGACCGCCTCGGGGGCGCGCTCCAGGGCGCTCTGCTCGCGCCGGGTCCGCCACATGCCCCAGGCGGCGCGCAGCATGCCGATCGCGAGCCACGTCAGATAGCCGGCGCCCGCGTACTTCACGATGCCGAACAGCACGGCGTTCGCCTGGAGCAGCGAGGCGACGCCCGCCGCGGACAGCGTCATCAGCACGGCGTCCCCGCACCAGACCCCGGCCGCCGCCTTGTAGCCGACCCGCACTCCGCGCCGGGCGGCGACGGACAGCACGTACAGCGAGTTGGGACCGGGCAGCAGCACGATGAGGATCAGGCCCGCGAGGTAAGTGGGGAGATCGATGACACCGAACATGAAAAAGAGTGTCGCACGGGGGGTGCGACACTCCGATTCGGCTGTCCGGAGTTCGGTCAGTCGTCGCCGTCCAGGAGGGTGTCGACGGACAGGTCGAGGGTGATCCCGACGGACTCCGGGACGGGGACGGACCGGCCTCGCTCGAAGTGCTGGGGGTCGGGGTATTTGCCGTCCTTCGGGTCGGCGTAGAGCAGGACCTCGTCGTGATGGCGGTCCGCGACGAGATAGGCCGGAATGCCCGCCTTGGCGTAGGTCCCGACCTTGATGGCCGCGTCGTTGGACCAGTTGGTGGAGGTCACCTCCAGCACCAGGCGGAAGACGTGCGGCGCGTAGCGGTTCTTCTCCACGAGCGCGTCCCTGTAGTCGTCATCGACCACGGAGAAGTCGGGGACCGCGCAGTCGTCGGGTCCCGTCGGCAGCCACAATCCGATGCCACCGATGTATCTGAGTCCCGCCTGCCTGGCTCCGATCCGCGAGAACTCCTCGATGAGCCAGGTCAGCGACTCCTGGCGCGGACCATCCGGCGGCGGTGTCACGACGATGCTCCCGTTGAGGATCTCTACCCGGTGGCCGGGCAGCTCCTCCCAGAGATGGTCGGCAGCATCGGCAAGCGCCGACTCGTGCAGCATCACAGCCACGGCACCCTCCTTACGGGAACACCCTCCACGAGCGTAATCGGGGATGCGCCGTTTTCATCCCCGATCACCCATTTGAGGTAATGGCCCAGCTCAGAAGGCGTCCGAGGGCACGTAAGTCCCCCACACATCCCGCAGCGCGTTGCACACCTCGCCCACCGTCGCCCGCGCCCGCAGGGCGTCCTTCATCGGGTACAGGACGTTGTCCTCGCCCTCGGCGGCCTTCTTCAGGGCGGCCAGGGCGTTGTCCACCGCCTGCTGGTCGCGCTCCGCGCGGAGCTTCGCCAGGCGTTCGGCCTGCTGGGCCTCGATGGCCGGGTCGACGCGCAGCGGCTCGTACGGCTCCTCGGCGTCGAGCTGGTAGCGGTTGACGCCGACCACGACCCGCTCGCCGGAGTCGGTCTCCTGGGCGATGCGATAGGCGCTGTGCTCGATCTCGCTCTTCTGGAAGCCGTGCTCGATGGCGTCGACCGCGCCGCCGAGGTCCTCGACCCGCTCCATCAGCTCCAGCGCCGCGGCCTCCACCTCGTCGGTCATCTTCTCGATGACGTAGGAGCCCGCGAACGGGTCGACGGTCGCCGTCACGTCCGTCTCGTAGGCGAGGACCTGCTGGGTGCGCAGGGCCAGGCGGGCGCTCTTGTCGGTGGGCAGCGCGATGGCCTCGTCGAAGGAGTTGGTGTGCAGCGACTGCGTGCCGCCGAGGACCGCGGCCAGGCCCTGCACGGCGACGCGGACGAGGTTGACCTCGGGCTGCTGGGCGGTCAGCTGGACCCCGGCCGTCTGCGTGTGGAAGCGCAGCATCAGGGACTTGGGGTTCTTCGCCCCGAACTCCTCCTTCATGACCCGGGCCCAGATCCGGCGGGCCGCGCGGAACTTGGCGACCTCCTCCAGGATCGTCGTCCGGGAGACGAAGAAGAACGACAGGCG
>NZ_JBHSPC010000083.1:60911-96452 GCF_042656345.1 Streptomyces incanus | reverse complement strand
CAGCGGATACCGGGCCAGCACCGCGTCCACCTCCGGCGTCAACCCCGCCGCCAGCCGGGTGGCGGGGGGCAGCGAGTCGTCCCGGAGCGTCTTCGCCGCGGCGAGCACGAGGGAGCGGCCGTCGCCCTTCGGCACCCCGGCCGCGGCCCGCTTGAACAGGTCGCCGCCCTCCTCCAGCACCAGACCCGTGTCGATCCCCGCGGGCACCTTGATCCGCGCGTGGTGCCGCCACGTGGCGACCGGATCCCCCCACGCCTCGACGCGGTAGGTCCACCGGCCCACGGCGTCCGGGGTGATCTCCGCCCCCCACCGGTCGGTGCCGGGCGCCAGCTCCCGCATCGGCGTGAACGGCCCCCGCCGGCCCTCCGGATCCTTCAGGAGGACATGGGCGGCCACCGCGTCATGTCCCTCACGGAACACGGTCGCCGTCACCTCGAACGTCTCCCCGACGACCGCCTTCGCCGGCCGTCTGCCGCATTCGACGGTCGGCCGGACATCCCGTACCGGGATGCGTCCGATGGGCCGGGTCGCCTTCATGGGTCTGTACCTCCGCCGTACTCGACGCCGGGGCCGCGCCCGGTCGTGGGACGAAATTGAGGCGGGAAGGTCCTTTACCTTCCCGCCGGGGACCGCCGCTCGACCGTCGGCGGGCCCCGCCTGACCACGGCGGCCGGACGGGGCCGGTTGTCCTGTTCCTGCAGGTAAGTGACGACACTGGTGCGCAGGTACCGTTCGGCCGCGTCGGCCGCCTCCCGCGCGCAGCGCTTGCCCATCAGCACACAGAGGGTGTAGCCCGAGTCCTCGAACGTCGTCCGTACCGTGAGGTCGGTGGGGGCGGCGAGCATCACGCGTTCCCAGGCCCGGTAGCGACGCAACTGGCGGGCGACTTCGGCTCTGGCGGGTAGCAGCATGGCGCCGTTCGCCTTTCCGTGGCTCGTGGGGGGACGTTTCTTCCGGCGATCGGGCGGGCGGCCGTGCGCGCGGAGGGCACGGTCCCGTGACGGCAATCGAGGGGTCTTCACACATGGTGCACGATCGGTAACTGTGCGTCCTG
This sequence comes from Streptomyces incanus, assembly GCF_042656345.1. NCBI lineage: Bacteria > Bacillati > Actinomycetota > Actinomycetes > Kitasatosporales > Streptomycetaceae > Streptomyces > Streptomyces incanus. The sequence continues at coordinate 95,398 of NZ_JBHSPC010000083.1, read as the reverse complement.
TTGGACCTTGGTTCGGTGCGGCGGGCCGAGTGGCGTCCGAGGCCGGTGCGAACTGCGCCCATCCGGCGCAACGGCCGCCCCGGCCGTGCGTTCGTGTTGCACGAATGGGTCAATCCGGTCACGCTGATGGTGACTCAGGAGCGCAAACCACTCACGTTTCGTGTTCGGGGCTCGTCCCGCAGGGGCGAGGGGAAATCGGGAGCTTCGCGGTGAGGAGCCAACAACGATGAAGACCGCAGTGCCCTGCTACTACCACCTCGACGTGGAAGTCAGTCCGGAGCGCGTGGAGCAGGTCAGCCGCATTCTGGCCGCCCACCTCCGGCACTGGGACCTGGAGAACCTGGTGGAGCCCGTCTGTCGCGGCACCGAGATGCTGCTGCACGCCATCGACGAGCACGCCACCGACAAGAACACGTCGATCGAGATGTGGTGGAACGGCCAGCACCTCATCACCGCCATCGGGGATCACGACCGTGCTCTGCGCCCCGACCAGGAACTGCGCGGCTGCCTGGAACACATCGCCGCCAGCAGCGACGGCTGGGGCTGCTGCGCCACCGCGACCGGCAGCAAGGTCATCTGGTTCTCGCAGCGAGCCCGCGCCGACGAACGCGTCCCGCTCGTGCCGACCGCGCCGGACCCGAGGGTCAGCGAGGGCCTGGACCTGCCCCGCGTGGTCACCGTCGTTCAGTTGGCCGGCCTGGTACGTGCCCCCGACGGCCTCCTGGAGGCAGCCCGGTGACCCGGGGGAAGAGCGGACAAGGGGCGCCCGCGTGGAGCGGGCGCCCCTATCCGCTGGGTGCGGTCCATGACGGCGAGGGCACCAACTTCGCACTGTTCAGCGAGGTCGCCGACGGCGTCGAACTCGTCCTGGTGGACGACTCCGGCCGCCGCACCACCGTCCCGCTGACCGAGGCCGACGGCTTCGTGTGGCACGGCTACCTGCCCGGCATCGGCCCCGGCCAGCGCTACGGCTACCGGGTGCACGGGCCGTGGGCACCGGCCGCCGGGCATCGCTGCAACCAGGCCAAGCTGCTTCTCGACCCGTACGCCACGGCCGTCGACGGGCAGATCGACAACCACCCCTCGCTCTACGAGCGCCGGCCCGACGGCCCCGATCCGGCCGACAGCGCCGGACACACCATGCTGGGCGTGGTGACCGACCCGGCGTTCGACTGGGGCGACGACGCAGGCCCCGGCCGGCCGTACGCCGACACGGTGATCTACGAGGCCCACGTCAAGGGCATGACCCGCACCCATCCCGAGGTCCCCGCCGAACTGCGCGGTACCTACGCCGGACTCGCGCACCCGGCGGTGGTCGACCACCTGACCTCACTGGGCGTCACCGCGGTGGAGCTGATGCCGGTGCACCAGTTCGTCCAGGACGGCGTACTGCAGAGCCGCGGCCTGGCCAACTACTGGGGCTACAACACCATCGGCTACTTCGCCCCGCACAACGCCTACGCCGCCCACGGCACCCGCGGACAGCAGGTCACCGAGTTCAAGACGATGGTCCGGACCCTGCACGCGGCGGGGCTCGAAGTGATCCTGGACGTCGTCTACAACCACACCGCCGAGGGCAACGAGAAGGGCCCCACCCTCTCCTTCCGCGGCATCGACAACTCCGCGTACTACCGGCTGGTGGACGGCGACTGGTCGCACTACTACGACACCACCGGCACCGGCAACAGCCTCCTGATGCGCCACCCCTACGTACTCCAGCTGATCATGGACTCGCTGCGGTACTGGGTCACCGAGATGCATGTCGACGGCTTCCGCTTCGACCTCGCGGCCACCCTGGCCCGGCAGTTCCACGAGGTGGACCGGCTCTCCGCGTTCTTCGACCTCATCCAGCAGGACCCCGTGATCAGCCGCGTCAAGCTCATCGCCGAACCGTGGGACGTCGGCGAGGGCGGTTACCAGGTGGGCAACTTCCCCCAGCTGTGGTCGGAGTGGAACGGCAAGTACCGGGACGCCGTACGGGACTTCTGGCGCACCGAGCCGCACACGCTCGGCGAGTTCGCCTCCCGCCTCACCGGCTCCTCCGACCTGTACGCGCACAGCAGGCGACGGCCTCGTGCCAGCGTCAACTTCGTCACCGCGCACGACGGCTTCACCCTGCGCGACCTCGTCTCCCACAACGACAAACACAACACCGCCAACGGCGAGGGAAACCGGGACGGCGAGAGCCACAACCGGTCCTGGAACAGCGGCGCGGAGGGTGACACCGACGACCCGTCCGTGCTCGAACTGCGGGCCCGTCGCCAGCGCAACTTCCTTGCCACGCTGCTTCTTTCGCAGGGCATCCCGATGCTCTCGCACGGCGACGAAGTGGGCCGCAGCCAGCGCGGCAACAACAACGCCTACTGCCAGGACAACGAGATCTCCTGGATAGACTGGAAGCTGACCGAGGAGCAGCGTGCCCTGCTGGACTTCACCCGGCGTGTCATCTCGCTGCGGATCGCCCATCCCGTACTGCGGCGCCGCCGCTTCTTCCACGGCGGGCCGGCGTCCCGCGAGGGCCGGAGCCTGCCCGACCTGGTGTGGCTGCTGCCGAACGCCGAGGAGATGTCCGACGTCGACTGGCGGCGCTCGGACGCGCACAGCGTCGGTGTCTTCCTCAACGGCGACGCCATCGCCGAACCGGACCCGCGCGGCCGGCGCCTGGTCGACGACTCCTTCCTGCTGCTGCTCAACAGTCACTGGGAGCCGGTGGACTTCCGCCTTCCGGACGCCGCCTACGGCGAGCGATGGACGGCGCTGATCGACACCGCCGACCCGGCCGGCGCCCCCGACGAGGCGGAGTACAAGGCGGACACGAGGCTGACCGTGGGCTCGCGCAGCCTGGTGCTGCTGTCCCGGCCGTCGCACACCGCGGAGTGAGGGACCGCGGGTGCCCGGGCGGGGTCAGCGGCCCCGGCGCGAGGTCACTGTGAACAGGGCGCCCTCGGTGTCGCGCAGCACGGCCTCGTCGTCGCGCAGGGTCACCACACTGCCGCCGTGCCGCTCGGCCGCGCGGACGCAGGCGTCGACGTCCGGCACGGTGAAGTGCACCTGCCAGTGCGGCCGGATCGTCGGATCGGGCGCCGATCCCAGTGCTCCCGACTGGATGCAGGCGAGTACGTGCCCGTCCCCGCGCAGCACCACCTCGTCGCCCTCGTAGACGACCTCCGTGCGGCCCGCCCCCGTCGCACCCCAGTCGAAGACCTCGCCGTAGAAGATGGCGGCGTCGAAGGCGTCCCGGGTGTGCAGCCTGACGAAGGAGTGCTGGGACCGCCGCCAGCTGAGCCAGTCGGTGGACAGCTCGCCCTCCCACACCCCGAAGGTCGCGCCGTCCCGGTCGGCCAGCAGGGCCGCGCGCCCCGGGGGCAGTGAGATCGGGCCGACCGCCAGCGTGCCGCCGCGTTCCTGCACCCGCGACACCGCCTCGTCCGCACTGCGCGCGGCGAAGTACGGGGTCCAGGCCACGGCCATCCGCCACATGTCGGCGACCGCGGCGACGCCCGCCACCGGCATGCCGTCCGCCAGGGCCACCCGGAACCGCTCGCCCAGCCGGGCCGGGCGCCACCGCCAGCCCAGCACGGCCCCGTAGAACTCCTCGGTCGTGCCGAGGTCGCGGCTGGTCAGACTCACCCAGCAGGGCGTCCCGTACACAGAGCGTGTCGAGAAGACGTCCGTCGTACCGGAGGGGGAGGGCATGTCGTGGTTCATCACAGTCGCGTCCTGATCGCTGATCTCGTCGGCCGGGCAGTGCCCCGTGGACTCCAGTGTCCGGCCTGTACGGCTCCGGGCGCCTGTCGAGTACCCCGATGGTGGTACCGGACCGGTGCGGCAGGGGCCATGGATACGCCCGGTGGCACAGGACGGGACGAGTGACGACGATGGAGGAGCCGGACACCCGCTGAAGGCGCCCGAACACGAGTACGGGAGGTGCGGGGCGGCACACCGGACCCGGAGGTGACCATGCCCACGGACGGGGAAGCGGACCGGATCCTTCAGCTGGAGGAAGAGGTGCAGCAGCTGAAGGAGGCGGTCGTCTCGCACGCGGTGGTGGACCAGGCGATCGGCGTGGTCGTCGTCCTCGGGCGGGTGTCGCCCGATCAGGGGTGGACGGTGCTGAGGGAGGTCTCCCAGCACACCAACGTCAAGCTCCGCGACGTCGCCGGGACGATCGTGGCCTCGGGACGCACCGGTGTGCTGCCGCCGGGGATCCGGGCGGAGCTGGGGAAGGCCCTGGACCGGCTCGGTGCCCCGGGCGGTCCGGATGCCACCGGTCCGGCCGTCACAGCCCGTCCCGCTGGTCCGCCCTGCGTCCGGGGCACGGTGGCCGGACCGTGACGGGCCACCGGGCGGACCGGTTCAGCCGGCCTCCGCCCGCAGCTCCTCGCGTACCTGTGCGAAGCAATTGCTGAGCAGGCGGGACACATGCATCTGCGAGATGCCGAGCAGCTCGGCGATACTGCTCTGCGTCATGCCCCGGAAAAACCGCAGATAGAGGATGAGCCGCTCGCGTTCCGGAAGCGCCTCGAGGCAGGGCCGGACCGCCACCCGGTCGACGACCGTGTCGTACGCGGGGTCCGGGCCACCGAGCGAGTCCCCGAGCGCGTACCCGTCGGTGCCCGGCATCTCCGCCTCCAGCGAGAGCGCGGAGAAGCACTCCAGGGCCTCCGCGCCGGTGCGCACCTCGTCCTCGGTCAGCTGTGCGTACGCGGCGATCTCGGCGGTCGTCGGGGCCCGGCCGGGAGTTGTCTGCGCCAGCTCCTTGGCGGCGTGCCGCACCCGGTTGCGCAGGTCCTGGACCCGGCGGGGTACGTGCAGGGTCCACATGTGGTCACGGAAGTGGCGCTTGATCTCCCCGGTGACGGTCGGCACGGCGTACGCCTCGAAGGCGGTGGCGCGCGACGGGTCGTAGTGGTCGACAGCCTTGACCAGGCCCAGGGCCGCCACCTGGTACAGGTCCTCCAGCGCCTCGCCGCGCCCGCGGAAGCGCACGGCGATCCGCTCGGCCATGGGCAGCCAGGAACGGACGAGGTCGTCCCGCAGCGCCTTGCGCTCGGGGCCTTCCGGAAGCCGGGCGAGACGGACGAAGGCCTGGGCGGTGTCCGGGGCGTCGTGGTGAGGGTGCGGCTTCGTGGTGCTGACGGCGATACGCATGACGCGCACCTCCCTGAGCAGGTGCCGGGTGGGCGGGCACCGTGGGAGCGCGGACTCGGACCACACGGAGGAGACCCGGGGGCGGCGAGCCGGTTCCCACGGTCGTGCCTCCGGTCCGAAGCACTGAATCACTCATTCCCTGCGCCGTTGTGGTGAAACGGTTTCCCGAATTCGGTGCGGAAAACGTGCCGGGAATTGCGGGAATCACACGCTGTGAAATCGGGGGAATCCAGTGCGTGAAATCCCGGAGGCCGGCGGGGCCCGGTGTGCCGGTGGCGACGCCCCGAGGGCCGGCGGCGCGGGGCGCGCCCGGCCCGACCCGCTGATCGCCGGGCCGGGTGGGGTACGGCGATCACCGTGGACGACGTGATGTGCGGCACGCCGCCGCGCGGGCCGGGCGGCGGGTCCGGCGGATTGTGCCAGCGCAGCGCTTGATCGGCGGCCGTCGGGGACGAAGCGCCTGAGCATGGCGCATTCCGCTCATTTGACAGTGCGCTGAGACCACAGATAGGAAGCAGCGACAGAAGTCGAGAGGTGCACCGTGTACGAGCCGAACGTGGTCGGGGACTGGCAGGAGTACGACGAACATGCCGGTTTGCGGGTCCGCGTCCACCGTCTGGAAGCGGGCGAACCGCCCCGGGGACGGGACGACGCAGCCCAAGGGCTGACGTACTTCAGCGTCCGCGTGACCGTCGAGAACCGCGGCGAGCGGAACGTCGGAATTCATCTCGAGGACGGTCAGGTCGACGTACGGATCGGCCCCGACGGGGAGAGTGCGTTCCTCGACTGGCGCAACTCGCAGTTCATCGAGGGATTCGACGTCTATCCGCTGCGCCGCGCCACCGCCGTGCTCTACGCGGCCGGCCCCGAGACGTCCCTGAGCCATGTCGACGTCCAGGTGCAGTTGCGGGTCGACGAGGAGTGGACCGGCCGCCGCCTGTGGTCGGGTGGCATCGGCGCGCACGAGGGGCCCGTCGTGACCCCGTCGGGCGGGGGCCGGGAAGGCCTCGCGCATCAGATCGGCGTGTTCCTCCAAAAGCAGGCCGAGGAGGGCACCGCCTGAACCGGCGTCAGTGCGGGATCCCGTCGATGATCTCGCGGGCGCCCTGACGCAGCAGGGCGACCGCGACCGAGGTGCCGAGCGTCGCCGGATCCAGCCGGCCGGCCCACTCGTGGGCGTTCAGCCGTACCTTGCCGTCCGGGGTGAAGACACAGGCCCGCAGTGACAGTTCGCCGCTCCGGTCGACCCGCGCGTATCCGGCGATCGGGCTGTTGCAATGTCCCTGCAGCACATGCAGGAACATCCGCTCGGCGGTGGCCTCCCGATGCGTGTCCGGATGGCCGAGAGGACTGACCGCGTCGATGAGATCCGTGTCGTCCTCACGGCACTGGAGCGCGAGGATGCCCGCGCCGATGGGCGGCGTCATCGTCTCGGGGGAGAGGACCTCGCTGATCACGTCGCGGCGGCCGATGCGCTCCAGACCGGAGACCGCGAGCAGCAGCGCGTCGGCCTCACCGGCCGCGAGCTTCGCCAGCCGCCGGTTGGCGTTGCCGCGGAAGGGAACGCACTCGAGGTGCGGATGGGAGGCGGCCAGCTGGGCGACGCGACGTACCGAGGAGGTGCCGATCCGGGTCCCGGCCGGCAGCTCGTCCAGGGTGAGTCCGTCCGGGTGCACGAGGGCGTCACGGACGTCGTCCCGCTTCAGGAACGCCGCAAACACGGTGCCCGCGGGGAGCGGTCGGTCGGCGGGGACGTCCTTGACGCAGTGCACCGCGAGATCCGCCTCGCCGGCCAGCAGCGCGGCGTCCACCTCCTTGGTGAACGCGCCCTTGCCCTCCACCTGCGACAGGTCTCCCAGCCACTTGTCGCCGGTGGTCCGCACGGGAACGACCCCGGTGCGCACACCGGGCAGAGCGTCGGCCAACTCGTCCCGGACGCGCTGCACTTGGGCGAGCGCCATGGGTGAGTCGCGGGAGACGATACGGATCAGTTCGGGGACGGGCATGGCGACACGATAGACCCTTGGGCTCGAGCGCCCGAGCAGGGCGGCCCGGTCCGGGAGCCCGGACGGTGGATTCGTCCGGGCTCCCGGTGACGGGCCGTCGGATGTTCGGACCCGGAAGGGTTCCCAGGTCAGGCGTTCGGGTCGAACGGGATGCCCGACGGCTTCGCCGCGGCGAGATGGGAGGCGAAACTCCCGTCCTTGAGGCCGAAGTTCGCACTGCCGAAGTTGTGCTGGACGAGCTTGTCGCGCAGCCCGGCCGGATAGCCGTTCCAGCCGACCAGTGCCGGGTACTGCCAGGTGCCCTTGTGGTTCTCCGGCGGTTCGTCGCCCGCGCTCGCGAGCCGGAAGCAGTGCGTGCTGATGCCGTCCTTGTGGTACACGATCTTCGGGTGCGTCCCGTCGAAGCGGACCGCCGACCTCGCGTGGATCGAGAAGGAGCCGTGGTTGGAGGTCGAGACGTACTGGGCCGTGTCGTTCTGCACCCACACCACGACGTGCTCCCAGTCGTGGCGGTGGCCGCCGAGGCTGACGCCCGGAAGCGCCTGGTCCTTCTCGAAGTACAGGGCGTAGACGACGGCGCACCAGCCGTTGTTGCACTTCGAACGCGAGTAGCCGTTGGTGCTGTCCAGATCCGGGGCGTCACGGCAGTTGCCGTTGAGGGCGCCCGTCGGGTTGAGCCCGGGGTTGATCGCGCCGTCCGGGCCGATCGCGGGGGTGGGGTAGCACCCGTCGGTGTCGTAGTCGTAGGCGGGCTGGAACGTCCGGTCGAGAGCGTCGGCGTTGGCCGGCAGGGCCGGCGGCGGTGCGGCGAAGGCGGTGGCGGGGAAGGCGATGACGAAGGCGAAGGCGCCGGCGAGACCGGTCAGCCATCTCCTGCGGTGCGTTCGGAAGGTACTCGACGACACTGCGTCCTCCTCGGGATGCGGGCGCAGCCCAACGGCTGTGGGGGGCAAGGGCGTTCAGCATTGCTGTTGGGCACGTCCATGCCAAGAGCCATGGGCGTACCGATGGTGAAGCGCTGCCCAACACTCGTGCGGCCGCTGCCGGATCACTCCACGTTGTCCGGAATGCCGGCGGCCGCCTCCTCGTGGGAGAGGTCCGGACGGGGCCGCAGTCGGGACGGCCGGCGCGGCGTGCCGTGCCGGGTGCGGGGGCTGTGGCGCACCTCGCCGACCGGCAGCGGCACCACCCGGCGCGCGCTCGCGCAATCAGCGGCAGGGGCGCGAGCGGCAGGGGCGCGAGCGGGAGGGGGGCCCGCACCTCCCGTCGCGCGCCGTGGCCCGCGGTTTCACCCGAACGGCGCCCGCCGGCGGGCGGAGCGGCGCATTCCACGCCCTCGCGGATTGATTGAGTTACGCAATGAGATGGTAAAGTGGGCGCATGCGCGCATCCTCGGTTCCCGACGTCCCCGCCTCACCGGAAGTGACCGAGATCGAGCGTGCGCTCATGCGCATCACCTATCTGGGCTCCCGCGCCCGCCAGCACGAACGGCTGATGGCCATGGCGGGCGTCCCCCTGGACCGTGCGGCCGTCGCGCTGCTGCGGCAGGCGGCCGACACCGAACCGCTGCGGCCGGGCGAACTGGCCGCCCGCCTGGGCGTCGAGGCGTCGCACGTCACCCGCACCGTGCAGCAACTGCAGAAGTCCGGCCACGTCACCCGGGTCCCGGACCCCGACGACCGCCGCGCCCACCGCGTCGAACTCACCGAGACGGGCCGGGAGGCCATCACCCGCATCCGGGAGGTCGGGGCGCAGGCCATGCAGGTGGCTCTCTCCGACTGGCCCCCGGCGGAACTGCGGCAGCTCGCCACGCTCTTCCACCGCATGGTCGACGACTTCCTCGCCCACGCCGCCGAAGAGGAAGCGGAACCGCGCGGCGCCACCCCGGCCGGAGCCGCCTGACACGCTCCCGGCCCGGTGGTCCCCCGTACTTACCGTCCGGTAATGTCGCGGGGCAGGTCACCGGAGGAGGAACCGTGTCACGGTCCGATCGCTCACCCCTGCTGCTCGCCGGCCTGCTGGCCGCCGCGAGTACCGCCCACTTCACCGCCCCGCGCCGGTTCGACCACATCGTGCCGCGCTCCCTGCCGGGCCCGCCCCGGGCCTGGACCTACGCCAGTGGCGCCGCCGAGCTCGCACTGGCCGCCGGGGTGGCGCTGCCGCAGACCCGCAGGGTTGCCGCACTGGCCGCGGCCGCCTTCTTCGTCGGGGTCTTCCCCGCCAACGTGAAGATGGCTGTGGACTGGCGCCGCCGCCCCGCGCCGCAACAGGCAGCCGCCTGGGGACGGCTGCCCCTGCAACTGCCGCTGGTGCTGTGGGCGCGGGGAGTCGCCAAGGGCGCGGAGAGCGCGTCATGAGCGGCAGCCCGGAGAAGGGCGACACGGTCGAGGACTTCGCGCTGCCGGACGAGACGGGCACCGTCCGCAGGCTGTCGGAGCTGCTCGCCGAGGGGCCCGTGGTGCTGTTCTTCTATCCGGCCGCGCTGACCGCCGGCTGCACCGCGCAGGCCTGCCACTTCCGGGACCTGGCCGCCGAGTACGCCATGGCCGGCGCACGGCCGGTGGGCATCAGCGGTGATGCCGTCGAACGGCAGGCGGAGTTCGCCGGACGGCACTCGCTCGGCATGCCCCTGCTCTCCGACGCCGACGGCGCCGTCCGCGAGCGGTTCGGAGTGAAACGGGGCCTCTCCCTGGCGCCGACCAAGCGCGTCACCTTCGTCATCGGGCAGGACCGCACCGTCCTCGAGGTCGTGCGCAGCGAACTGCGGATGAACGTGCACGCCGACCGCGCGCTCGCCGCCCTCCGCGACCACCGGGCGTGACCCGCGCCTGACGGGCGCACGACCCACGGCCGGACCACGTGTGCGGCCATGGGCCCGTCAGGGGGCGGTGGTCAGAACTCCTCGTGCACCTCCGGGTCCCCGCCGATCCGCCGGTGGGCCCGATCCGTGAGAGCGTGCATCTGGGCGTCGTCCAGCGTGAAGCCGAAGACATCGAGGTTGGCGCGCTGCCGCTCGGGGTCGGCCGACTTGGGCACGGGCAGCACCCCGAGCTGGATGTGCCAGCGCAGTACCGCCTGGGCCGGGGTGACCCCGTGGGCCTCGGCGACGGCGGCCACGGCAAGGTCGTCCAGGAGCTGCGAACCCCGGCCCAGCGGGCTCCAGCTCTCGACGAGCACGCCCTTGCCCGCATGGTGGGCGCGCAGCTCCTCCTGGGGGAAGAACGGGTGCAGCTCGACCTGGTTGACCGAGGGCAGCACCCCGGTCTCCTCCTCCAGCCGCTCGACGTGGGCGGGCGTGAAGTTGGAAACGCCGATCGACCGTACGAGGCCGTCCTCGCGCAGCTTGATCATGGCCTTCCAGGAGTCGACGTACCTGTCGACCCGGGGAAGCGGCCAGTGGATCAGATACAGGTCGACGTACTCCAGGCCGAGACGCGCGCGGGACTTCTCGAAGGAGACGAGGGTCTCCTCGTAGCCGTGGTGGCGGCCGGGGAGTTTCGTCGTCACGACGACCTCCTCGCGGGGGACGCCGGCACGGGCCACGGCACGGCCCACACCGGTCTCGTTGCGGTAGTTCGTCGCCGTGTCGACGAGGCGGTACCCCGTCTCCAGGGCCGCGGCCACGGACTGCTCGGCCTGCGCGTCGTCCATCGGCCAGGTGCCGAGGCCGAGGGCGGGGATCGTCGTGCCGTCATTGAGCGTGTGGTTCGGGATGCTGATCACGAGGGGACCTTCCCGTTGGCAGTGTCGTCTCTCTCCAGCCTCACCGACCTGACGGCCAATGATCAACCTGACGGGCGGGCCGGACGGACGACACGGGCGCATCCGGACCGGCGCCGGCCGGGGACGGACCGATGGAGGGGACACACATGACGACGGACGGGAACGACATGGACGACACGAGGAGCGTCGGGCAGCACACGGGCGGGGAGCCGCGCGCGGGCACGGGTCCCGGCACGGGTACGGGCGTCGAGGTGCGTCCGGTCGCCGGGCACATCGGCGCCGAGATCACCGGTGTCGACCTCGCCGACGGGCCCGGCGACGCCGTGATCGCCGCCATCCGGGCGGCGGTGCTGCGCTGGAAGGTGGTGTTCTTCCGCGGGCAGCGACTGGACCATGCCGGGCATGTGGCACTGGCCCGGCGGTTCGGCGAGCCGGTCGTTCTGCCCCGGCGGGGAAAGGCCTCGCCGCCCGGCTTCCCGGAGATCGAGACGACCGCCGACCGGCTGGAACTCGGCGGACGGTTCGGCATGGAGCACGACGAATGGCTGGAGCGCCGCCGCCACACCCTCTTGCGCGGCTGGCACTGCGACCACGGTGCCCGGATCGACCCGCCGGCCGCGACGATCCTGCGCGCCCAGACCGTCCCGCCCTACGGCGGCGACACCACCTGGTCGAACCTGGCCGCCGCCTACGCCGGTCTGTCCGCCCCGGTACAGGAGTTCGCCGACCGGCTGCGCGCCGAGCACCGGCTGGGGGTCGGCTACCGGCCCCGGTCCGGCGACGACGCCTACGTGCGGCATCTGCTGAACCACCAGACCGCCTCCGAGCACCCCCTGGTGCGGGTCCATCCGGAGACGGGGGAGCGGGTGCTGTTCGTCAACGGCTACTACGTCGAACAGATCACCGGGCTGTCCCGGCCGGAGAGCCGGGCGATCCTGGAGATGCTGCTGGAGCAGGCGACCCGGCCCGAGTACACGGTGCGTTTCCGGTGGGAGCCGGGGAGCGTGGCGTTCTGGGACAACCGCGCCACCATCCACCTCGCCCCGGGCGACACCGCCCACCTCGACCACCCGCGGATCATGCACCGGGTGATGCTCGCCGGTGAGGTACCGGTCGGCACCGACGGCCGCCCCTCGGAGCCGATCACCGGGACCGCCCCCGGACGCTGGTGACCGCCCGCCCGACCGGCCCCGCTTGGCAACCCCGCGCCGGGGGGCCGGTCAGGTCAGCGGGATGGCCACCTCGTCCTCGACCGGCGGGGCGACCTCCTGCGCGAGGTTGCCGGTGGCGGCGTGGCAGCGCAGCCGGATCGCGTCCGGGCCCACGTCCAGCCGCAGGAAGCACTTGAAGAACGGCGGCGTGCAGGTGGCCGAACCGGGCGAGAACAACTGCGTGTAAACCTTGCGCACGGGCAGCCTGAACCGCTTGCCCCGGTCGGGCCGGCGGCCGGTCCCGAGCAGCCCGGCGACCCGCCGCACACTGGGCCACCCACCGGCTGCGGGTCCGGCCCGTCGGATCCCCGAGCCAGGAGGCCAGAACCCCGTTGCGGGCGGTCCACAGCATGCGCGGATCGAACCAGGAGATCTTCTCGGCCTCGGGCGGCAACAGCCGCCGTTACTCGCCCCGTTGCCCGGCGCCCCAGCCGGCGCCCACGGCCGTGTCGCGTGAAGAGCCTGACATCGGAGCACCGTAACAACGCTGCCGCGGGCGGTCGGAGAGCGGGTACGGGCAGCGGTATGCCTGAACCGGGTTTGTTCGGTGAGGTGTTGACGGTATCGCTCGGGCGACGCCCTTGACCAGGGCTCTCGGAGGGCGAGGTTCGGCAGGTTCGTCAGAAGGTGCGGTTCAGCAGGTCCAGCAGCGCGGCCCAGTGACGCTCGTCCGCCTCCTTGTCGTAGGCGGCGGTGTCCGCCTGCGTGTAACCGTGGCGGGCCCCGGTGTACACCTCGCAGCGGTGCCGGACCCCGGCCGCGGTCAGCGCCCGCTCCAACCGCTCGATCTGCTCCTCGGGCATCGACGGGTCCTGGTCGGCGTGACCGAAGTACAGCTCCGCGGTGATCCTGTCGGCCAGCAGATGCGGGCTGTCCGGTGCGTCCGGCGCCAGCCGAGCCCCGTGGAATCCGGCGGCGGCCGCCACCCGGTCCGGGTAGGTGCCCGCCGTGTGGAGGGAGAGCACCGCGCCCATGCAGTAGCCGGTCACCGCCACCGGGCCGTCGGCCGCCGCGGGATGGCCGGCCAGCCACCGCAGATAGGCACCGGCATCGCGCATGGCGAGTTCCGGGGTCAGCTCCTGCAGGATCGGCCCGATACGCCGGAAGATCTCCGGCCGCGCCACCGGGTCGATGAACTCGGGCAGTTCGACCACCGGACTGCGCCCATGGCGGTAGAACACGTTCGGCACCAGGACCGTGTAACCGGCCTCCGCCAGCCGGTCGGCCATCGCCCGCAACCGCGGCCGCAACCCGAAGGCGTCCATGTAGAACAGGACCGCCGGCCGGGGACCCCCGTCGGCGGGATGCGTCAGGTACGCGTCGGCGGTGCCGTCCTCGGTGGTGATGTCGACGGTGCTTCCCTGTACGGCGGTCATGGCCGGCGGGCGCCTCTCTGCGGGATGGATGTCGGACGGGGGCCGTCCCCGCGGCGAGCGGGGCGGGTCATGTCCCATCGTGACATGACCCGGGCCCGGCACTTCGGCCTTGGCCGGTCCAACACGGCGCAAGAGGCGCTCCTTTGGGACATCCCGCGCCCGCTCCGGCACGTTCGTCACCACTCCCGCGGATCCCGGCGGCCCGTATCGGGGCAGTTCACCGCGTCGCCGTTACTCGAACCGCGAGGTGTCGCCCGCGCCCCGCCGTACGATTTCGGCCTCGCCGCCCGAGAAGTCGATCACCGTGGTCGGCTCGGTGCCGCAGTCCCCGGAGTCGAGCACCGCGTCCACCACGTGGTCGAGCCGGTCCTTGATCTCCCATCCCTGGGTCATCGGCTCGTCCTCGCCGGGCAGCAGCAGGGTGCTGGACAGCAGGGGCTCGCCCAGCTCCGCGAGCAGCGCCTGGGTGACGACGTGCTCGGGGATGCGCACGCCGACGGTCTTCTTCTTCGGATGCTGGAGCATGCGCGGCACCTCCTTCGTCGCGGGCAGAATGAAGGTGTAGCTGCCCGGCGTGGACGCCTTGACCGCGCGGAACACGTCGTTGTCGATCCGTACGAACTGGCCGAGCTGAGCGAAGTCCCGGCACACCAGAGTGAAGTGGTGCCGGTCGTCCAGCTTGCGGATGGTACGGATCCGGTCGATGCCCTCCCGGCTGCCGAGCCGGCAGCCGAGCGCGTAACAGGAGTCCGTGGGGTATGCGATCAGGGCGTCGTCGCGGATGCCCGCGGCGACCTGGGAGATGGTGCGCGGCTGGGGATTGTCGGGGTGCACGTCGAAGTACTTCGCCATTCACCGAGCTTATGCCGCCCGCACGGCAGGGCCGCGCACGCCCGGCCGGGACCGCCCGTGCCCCGGTCCCGTACCCGCCCGTGCCCCGTCCATGTGCCGGCGGTGTGTCGGCGGTGTGCCGAGACTGTGCAGGGCTTCCCCTTCCCCCCGTCCGCCAGGCATGAGCCGGCCGTATCCGTGGGGTAACGTCCGGTGCCGGGCCGAAGAGGCCCGGCATACGAGGGGAAGAACGAGGTGGCAGCCCGTAAGGACGGAATCCCGCGGCCGGCGACGGCGGCCGGTGAACAGCCCGGGTGGGCGCAGGAACTGCTGGAGCACCTGCGGCCGGCGGGCCGCGACGTCCGCAGGGTCGTCGACTGGCTCGCCGGCACCGTGCACGGGTCGGTGGCGCTCCGGGACGACACCGGCACGCTCGTCGCCGGAACCGGGCCGGCGCTGGACGAGAACCTCGTCGCCGATGTCACTTCCGGCCGGATCGCCTCCGCCGCCTGGGAGGACGGCGAGCGGCACCTGCGCCTGGTGCAGGTCGGGCATCTCTCCCGGACCTGGGCGCTGGCAGTCTCCCGGGACACCCCCTTCGACCGGCACAGCGCCGTCGTCGTCACGCACACCGCCCAGGTGATCGAGCTGCTGCTGACCGCCGGCGAGACCACCGCGGCCGGGCAGCGACTGCGTCGGGCCAGCGCCGACCTGCGGCTGGCGATCCTCCAGCTGCTCATGGTCGAGGACACCGTCGCGGCCCGCCGGGTGGCCGCGGGGCTCTGGCCGGGCCTGCTCGAGGCCGACACCGCGTGCGTCTACGTCGTCGAGTCCGAGCCCGCCCGCCGTGACCGCCTGGCCGAGGAGGCCCTGGACACCACGGAGGAGGCGGCGCTGGTCGTGCGGTGCCCGGCGATGGACGGGCACGTGATCGTCGTCAGTCCTCGCGAGGCGACCGCCGACGATCTGAAATCCCTGGTCGAACGGCATCCGGACACCTTCCTCGGCGGTAGCGTCCGGAAGAGCCTCGCCCGGACCGCCACCGCGTACGGGCAGGCCGTCAGCGCCCTCGCCGTGGCGCGCTTCCGCCCGGACAAGACGGCGGTGTACGCCGAACGCACCCATCCCGAGCGGCTGATGGACCCGACGGCGCTGCGTGGCTGGACCGCCCGACTGCTGTGCCCCCTGGACGCCGTGCCGCACCACACCCGTGCCGAGCTCCTCGCCACCACCCGTCTCGGCCTGGAGTTCACCGCCGTCAACACGGCCAAGATCCTCGGCGTGAGTCGCAACACGGTGCGTGCCCGCATGGAACGCGTCGAGAACATGCTGGGCACCGACTTCGACGACCTCACCGCCCGCGCCGTCGTGCACCTGGCGCTGCACACCCAGTTCAACCTCCAGGACGGCCAGGCGGGCAGTGCCTTGGAGGCGTCCGTCCCCGGACTCGCCCACCTGGTGTCCGGGCCCGCCGTGCGCGCCTGGGCCGGGGAACTGCTGGAACGCCTGGACCAGGACGCCCGTCCCCTGCGCCGCACGCTGCGCACCTGGATCGCCGCCGGCGGCAACGCCGAGCGGGCCGCGCAGCTCCTGGGCGTCCACGCGCAGACCGTGCGTGAGCACGTACGCAGCGCCGAGCCGGTCCTGGAGCGTCAACTGCCGGCCGCCGGCACCGACCTGTACGAGGTCGTGCTCGCCCATTTGGCCCTGGGGGACCTGGAGACACCGGTGTTCGCGGGCCCGGTGGCCACGTCCCCACCAGGGTGAACGACGGTCCGCTGTCCCTGTCCCGGCCGGCTCGCGCGGGGTGAAACGGGTCGTAACGGACTCAGTTGTGCACGGCTGAGTCCCGCGGCCGTCGCAGCGGGCACCGGTGCTATACACAACCACGTCGCCGTTCACATAAGTTCGTCGTGCCGCGGGAGCACGACCGGAACGGGGGACCGGTCGCGCTTCCGCGCGCCGCGTACGCCTACGGTGTCTGCCGGATCGGATCCGCCGTCCGCGACGGAGCGGTCCGCGACGCCGCCGTGATGACGGCGTCCAGGAGCGTGCGGGAGCGTCGCAGATCCCCGATCACGCGATCGATACGGTCCCGCTCCACCGTCAGCTCGCTCACCAGGAGAGTGTCCGCCGTTTCGGACGGCCCTCCGGCGCTGTCCCGCATGCAGGGCAGCAGCTTGGCGATCTTCGAGCCGCACAGCCCCGCCGCGTACAGTTCCTGGATCCGCCGCACCCGGTCCACCGCCGCCGAGGTGTACTCCCGGTGTCCGCCGGGCGGCCGCTCCGCCGACAGCAGGTCCTCCCGCCCGTAGCAGCGCAGGGAACGCTCACTCACGCCCGCACGGCGGGCGCAGCGGGCCGCCGCTCCGAGTCGCCGGTCTCCGTGATGCACGGCAGCATGGCCCTCGTACGCAAGCCCCCGGCGGGACGTGCGCGAGGAGCGCGGGCCCGGCCGTCGGGCGGCGGACATGCAGTGAGCGGGCCACCGACGCGTGAGTGACCACGCGGTTCCCGGGAAACCGGGACGCCGGAACAGGGGCACGGGGCTGCCGGGACACCGGAGCCCCCGCGCCGTCGAAGGCGACCGGCCCGCGGCCGCGCGCCACCGCGCCCCGGCCCGCCACCAGCCATGAGCAGCCGAAGGAGTCCACAGACATGACGGATGTTTCGAGCCGGGGTCCTGCTCCGGGCGACGACCGCAAGGTACTCACCAACCGGCAGGGTCATCCGGTCCACGACAACCAGAACCAGCGCACGGTCGGTGCCCGGGGTCCCGCCACGCTGGAGAACTACCAGTTCCTGGAGAAGATCAGCCACTTCGACCGGGAACGCATCCCCGAGCGGGTCGTGCACGCCCGCGGGGTGACCGCGTTCGGCCACTTCGAGGCGTACGGGACCTGGGGCGACGAGCCGATCAGCCGCTACACCCGGGCCAAGCTGTTCCAGGAACGCGGCAAGCGCACGGATCTGGCCGTCCGCTTCTCCACCGTCATCGGTGGACGCGACTCCTCCGAGGCCGCCCGCGACCCCCGCGGCTTCGCCGTGAAGTTCTACACCGAGGAAGGCAACTGGGACCTCGTCGGCAACAACCTCGGTGTCTTCTTCATCCGGGACGCGATCAAGTTCCCCGACGTGATCCACTCCCTCAAGCCCGACCCGGTCACCTTCGAGCAGCGGCCGCGGCGCATCTTCGACTTCATGTCGCAGACGCCCGAGTGCATGCACATGCTCGTCAACCTGTTCAGTCCTCGGGGGATCCCCGCCGACTACCGGCACATGCAGGGCTTCGGCGTGAACACGTACAAGTGGGTCAACGCCGAGGGCGAGACCAAACTGGTCAAGTACCACTGGATGCCGAAACTGGGCGTCCGCTCCATGACCGAGGAGGACGCCGCGAACGTCCAGGCCGACTCCCTCGGCCACGCCACCAAGGACCTCTACGAGGCGGTGGGGCGCGGCGAACACCCCGAATGGGAACTGCTCGTCCAGATGATGGACGACCACGACCACCCGGAACTCGACTTCGATCCGCTCGACGACACCAAGACCTGGCCGGAGCAGGACTTCCCGCCGAAGCCGGTCGGCCGGATGGTGCTCGACCGGATGCCGGAGAACTACTTCGCCCACAACGAGCAGATCTCCTTCGGCACCGGTGTCCTCGTCGACGGCCTGGACTTCTCCGACGACAAGATGCTCGTCGGCCGGACCTTCTCCTACAGCGACACCCAGCGCCATCGCGTAGGCCCGAACTACCTCCAACTCCCCATCAACCAGGCCAAGGCCGCCGACGTACACACCAACCAGCGTGACGGCCAGATGACCTACCACGTGGGCGGGGAAGGGGAGAACCCCGAGGTCAACTACGAACCGTCGATCACCGGCGGCCTGCGCGAGGCCCTGGAGCCGTCGCACGACGAGCAGGGACCGGAGATCCGGGGCCGGCTCACCCGCAAGCGCATCCCCCGCGCCAACGACTACCAACAGGCGGGCCAGCGCTATCTGCTCCTCGAGGACTGGGAACGCGACGACCTGGTGAAGAACTTCGTCGACCTCATCTCCCAGTGCGACCGGGCGGTACAGGAGCGCATGGTGTGGCACTTCCTGCTCGTCGAGAACGACCTCGGCCGCAGGGTCGGCGGCGGACTCGGCATCGCTCCCAAGGACGTCGCCGGTCTGGAGCCCCTCGCAGGCCAGGACCTCACCGACGAGGACCGCAAGCGGCTCGCCAACCTGGGCGACAACCCGCCGCGCGACGTGCGGGGACTCACCATGACCCACTGCGTCCCCGACGAACGGCACGTGGTGAACCGCTGAGCATCATCCGGATCAGGCGTACGGCGTGCACCAGTGACGGAACGCGCTGGTGCACGCCGGTGTGTTCCCACCTGCCGTCACCGAGGACGTGACCTCCCGTGGGCCGTCGGCGAGTGACGCCGACGCCGCCGGGGGTCCCCTGCTCGAAGAGCTTGGGGGAGTTGCGTGCCGGCCCCGCGCCTCCGGCACGATCCACCGGACAGGCAGGGGCGACCGTCCCCGGCGCGCCCCCTCCGCGCCCCGACATTCGCCCCCAACTCGTCACGCGGGACGGTGAAAACGCCCGGCCCACCGATCGAACGGGCCGCTGCCGGGGGACGACTCAGGTCATGACCAGTGCATCGTTCTCCAGCACCCTCACTCTGCCCGCCTCCGTGTGCGACCAGGCCGCACAGCACCTGGAGCAGGCCGCCAGGCGGACCGTCGACGGGGCCGGGATCCCGTTGAAGGCGTTCCGCGCGGCGGCCGACAGCGACTACACCTTCCCCGTCGCCGTGGTGGAACAGGCCGCCGCCTGCCTGCTCGTCCTGGCCACCGAAACGGCCCAGACGGTACGGCCGTCGGCGCTGCGCGCCACCATCAGCGTCGCCCTGAGTCTGCGCGACGCCGCCCAGGCGGTGAACCGGCCCGCCCTCACCACCCGGTTCTGGTGAGACCGCCGGCCGGGCGACGCGGAGCAGGGCGTCAGAGGCGCTGCCACAGGGCCGACGTGCCGGCGGGCGCCCACGCGCTCTGGGCCTGGTGCGTCTGCAGGCACTGGTAGCGCACCCCGTCCCGGGTCACCATGGCCCCGGCCG
Organism: Streptomyces incanus; assembly: GCF_042656345.1. Classification (NCBI taxonomy): domain Bacteria; kingdom Bacillati; phylum Actinomycetota; class Actinomycetes; order Kitasatosporales; family Streptomycetaceae; genus Streptomyces; species Streptomyces incanus. The sequence continues at coordinate 75,986 of NZ_JBHSPC010000083.1, read as the reverse complement.
GGTAGACGCGGCCGGCGGCCCACTCGTCCTCGGCGTCGTCCTGCGGGCCCGGTGTCGCGGTCTGCGCGAGCTCGGTGGTCAGGGTCAGGCCGAAGTCGGCGAGGATCGGGTTGACCGGCTGGTAGAACGTGGTCCCGCCGCGCGTGCAGTCACCGGAGCCGCCGGAGGTGACGCCCTGTGCCTGGGAGCCCGCGACGTAGGGTCCGCCGGAGTCGCCGGGCTCGGCGCAGACCGTCGTCCGGGTCACTCCGTCGACGGTGCCCTCGGCGTAGCTGACGCTGGTGTCGTGCTGCTGGATGGTCCCGCAGTGCCATCCGGTGGTCGAGCCGGACCGGCACACCGACGCCCCGACGAGCGCCTCCACCGAGCCGGTGACCTGCACTTCCTGGCCGTCCTGTGCCTTGACGCCCGGTGTGGCCGTCCACCTGTCGTTGGTGCCCACCCACGCCATGTCCCTGCCGGGGAAGACGGAGTCCTGGAAGGTGCCCTGTGCGGTCTGATCAAAACCGGTGGTCGTGTCGCCCGGGTCCCCGCAGTGACCGGCGGTGGCGAAGCCCTGCTGCGCGCCCTCGGTCACGGAGAAGCCGACCGAACAGCGGGCGGTGTCATCGATGTAGTAGGCGTCGCCGCCGGTGATGTCCTGCAGCAGCCGCGGCCGGACCGTGGACACGAGGATGGTCACATCCTGGTCGTCGACCCCGGCGGCCTTGACGAAGGCGGCACCGGCCGACACCGTCCGCGCCTGCACCACGAGCCGGTTCGCCGGTACGTCCACGTACCACAGCGGGGTATCGGCGGTGTCACGGGCGGCGGCCGCCGCGTCCAGCTCCTCCTTGGCGGCCCGGAGGCCGGCCAACGCGCGGGTGACGACGACGGCCTTGGCGCCCTGGGCCTCGATGGCCGCCACGTCCCGGGAGTCGGTGGTCGCGACGTTGAGTTCCTCGGAGGCCGCCCCGCGCACCCAGGCGCCGGCGAACCGGTCGCCCAGGGCATTGCGCAGCACACCCGCGCGGGTACCCGCTTCCGCCTCGTTGGCCAGCCGCGCGGACGCCTGCGGCGAGGTCAGGCCCAGGTCACGCCGGAGTGCTCCGAGCATCGCCGCCGACGGGCGGTCGGCGCCGAGGGTCCGGGCTGCGCCGGAGGAAGTTCCCGCCGTCGGGTCCGGCTCGGCCGACACGGTGGAGGGGAGGGCTGCGAGGGCGAGCGCGCCGAGCGCGGCCAGGGCCACCCGTCGTGCGGGCCGGCCATGTCCGGAGACCATGCGGTGATCTTCTTCGGCGTGGGGTGAAGCTGCCGCAGAGCCTCAGGTCTTGCCCGTGGCGCCCGGTGCGATGCCATCGATGACCCGCTTTCGCGCTTTGGTGACGCGAACGGGCGCCAAGTGCAGTACTGCGTACGAGGCCGGTGGCGAGGGCCTGCTCTGCGTACGCTCCGCGTGCGCGTACTGCTTGCGCGTGGCACGCCCGCCGGCCGCGGCCGCCCTCCCGCAGAACGCAGAACGCCGACTCCCTTGCCCGCCTCGCCCGGACCGTGCTGCCGACATCGCCCGCGGCGACACCGGCCGACTGCCGCCGCTCCTCGGGGCGGTGCTCGCCACCGTCGCCGTGCGTGCTGTGCCCGGGCCACCGGCAACGGTGTACGGCCAGCCGCGCGGGGGCGATGGTCCGGATCCGGCTGCGGGACGAACTCCTCGGCCGGCTCGGCCCGCGCATCTCACGACCGTGCGCCGGAGCCGTACGCGGCACTCTCGCGCACTGCCGGCGGGGGCCCTGGGTGCTCGTCCTCGACGAGGCGACTGCCCGTCCAGGGCCTCTCGTGCGGATCAGGCCGGGCTCGCGGGCCCCGGCGCCGCACCTCGCCGCGTCGTCGTCGGTCCCCGGGGCTCCTTCCCCGAGCCCCCTTCTTCGCTCTCCGCCTTGCGCGGCCCCCATTGCCCGAAGGGCTTGGGCGGTGCCCCCAGCACCGGACCCCGCTCCCCGATTCGGCCCGATCCGGCCAGATCCGGCCCGATCCGGCCCGATCCGGTCTGGTCCGTCCTGGTCCGGGCTGGTCCACACGAAAGACCCAGGACTTGGCAGGAGCTCACCACTTGCTCCGGCAGCGCGCTCAACCGGGTGCTCCGCAGAGGGTCGGGAACCGCCGGCATACCGGGGTGGCCCGTGACCGGCGCGCCCGGGGAGACCGGGCACCGGGACGCCGCGGCAGCCGGGGCTGCCGGGCGGCCCGCGCGGATCCTCTCCGGTGCGCTCAGACTGGAAGAGCAGGGCCGGACCGCGGACCACCTCCCGAAGTCCCGACCGCCGCAGGCGGGCACAGGTTCACCCGACGCCGAAGCCCGCCGGAACCGAGAAGGGTGAGGATCGGCATGAAGGGCCACGTCTTCCACGGCCCGGGCAGTCCTCCTGGGAGAAGGTGCCCGGGCCGGGCATCAAGGAGCCCGGCGACGCGATCGTGCGGGGTGGCGCCGTGAGTGTCTGCGGCACGGACCTGCATCTCCGCAAGGGCGACATCCCGGCGGTGCCTCCCGGGACCGTCCTTGGGCACGAGGCGGTCGGCGAGATCGTCGAGACCGGCGGCGACGTCCGCACCGTGCACCCCGGAGACCGGGCCCTGGTGTCCTGCGTCACCACATGCGGACGGTGCCGCTACTGCCGCGCCGGACGGTACGGCCGGTGCCGGGGCGCAGGCGGCCGGATCCTCGGTCACCTCATCGACGGCACCCAGGCCGAATACGTTCGGGTCCCGTACGCAGACCTCTCCGTGTACCCGCTGCCCGGCACGATCACCGGCGAGGACGCCGTGCTGCCGGCCTCCCTCTTCCCCGCCGCCTACGAAGGGGGCGTGCAGCTCGGCAGCGTGTGGCCCGAACGCGTCGTCGCCGTCCATGTGGCCGCGGCCCGGCTCGAGTCCGCCCGGGCGCTGGGCGCCGACGCGGCGGCCGAGGACGGCGAAGATTTCGGGCGACCGGCCGCGGACCTCACGGCCGGGGCCGGCACGGACGTGGTCATCGAAGCGGTGGGCCGCCCCGAGACCTTCGAGCTGTGCACCCGCGGGGTGGGATCCGGCGGACACCTGGCCAACGTGGGTGTGCACGCGGCCCCGCCCCGCCGCGCCTCGAGGACCTGTGGAGCAAGAGCGTCACCCTCACCACCGGGCTGGTCGACGCCTGCTCCACCTCGGCCCTGCTTCGGGTGGCGGCGGCCGGCCTGCCGCCCTGCGGACAACCGGTCACCCACGCCTTCCCGCTCGACCGTGTGCAGGAGGCGTACGACGTCTTCGGCGACGCCGCCGAACCCGGAGCGCTCGAGGTCGTCCTCGGCGGAGAGCGGCGTGAAGTCGTCCCGGCGTACGCGGCCTGACGGCCGGCGTCATGGGGCGGCCCGAGAGCCACCGTGCTCCCGATTCGTTCCGAAATCCGGATGGGACCGTTCGGCCCGTTCGGCCCATGCGCCGGGCGGTCGGGTGACGGACCCTGGAGAGGTGGCGCACAAGGAGGTGACATCCCATGGGGAGGACGCGTGGTGCGCAGCCCCGCAGGGTGTGGCTGTGGCGCTGGCGGAGCAACCCGCTGCGTCGTCGCAGTGATGTGATCGAGGCCTGGCTGCTGCTCGTCACCCTCGTCCTCACTCTGTTCGCCGGGGCGGTCACCGGCCTGGCGGTCGCGGGGACGGTGGACCGGTCCCTCGCGGAGAGCCGCGCCGCGTCCCATACCGTTCGCGCCGTACTGGTCGAGAACGCGGCCGATGCGCTGCCCTCGCCGGTGACTGCGGACGGCAGCGGAGACGGCCACACCTGGGTGAAGGCGCGGTGGACGGCCCCCGACGGCACCAGCCGCACGGGCCGGGCCGAGGCCGATGCCGGGGACAAGGCGGGCAGCGTGGTCATCGTGTGGACGGATGACACGGGGCGCCTCGTCCCCGAGCCACCCAGTGGAGCGGACGCACGGTTCCAGACGGTCATGGCCGGCCTCACGGTCGCCACCGCCACCGGGGGAATGGTCGTGCTCGGCGGATGGCTCGTCCGGTCCCGGATACGGCAACGGCGCTCGGAGGAGTGGGAGGCCGAGTGGCGGCAGGTCGAACCGTCATGGCGACGGCGAATGAGGGGCTGACCGGCTGACGGCCCGGCTACCGGCCGGACCGTGCGAGCCGGCCGGGTGCTGCCTTCCCCACCTCACACCACTCTTACGAGCTGCGCAATTGCATAATTTAGCAATTGCGTACATGCTTGAATGCATGTCCGTTGTCGCGGACCACCGGGGCTCGCGCCGCCACTGCGCGACGGGGCGTCGTGGCCGCCGGGAAGTCGAGGGGTTGTGTCAGTACCGCTGTTGCTCGCTGGAGCCCGGTCCCGCATCACGTCACTGCTGCCCGACCGGGACGACCTCGGCCAGATGCGCCGCAACCCGCGCCGGGACCTGCTCGCCGGCCTGACCGTCGCCGTTGTCGCCCTGCCCCTCGCACTCGGCTTCGGAGTCTCCTCCGGACTCGGCGCGGAGGCCGGGCTGGCCACCGCTGTGATCGCCGGCGCGCTGGCGGCCGTGTTCGGCGGCTCCAACCTCCAGGTCTCCGGACCGACCGGCGCGATGACGGTGGTACTGGTGCCCATCGTCGCCGACCACGGCCCGTCGGGCGTGCTCACCGTCGGGCTGATGGCAGGCGCGATCCTGGTGGCGCTGGCGCTGCTGCGGGCCGGCGGCAGCATGCGGTACGTGCCCGCGCCCGTGGTGGAGGGCTTCACACTCGGTATCGCGTGCGTGATCGGACTGCAGCAGATCCCGAATGCCCTCGGCGTACCTGCCCCCGAGGGGGAACGGGTCCTGGTGGTGGCCTGGCGGGCGTTCGAGCGGTTCGCCCGCACCCCCGACTGGACCGCCGTCGCACTGGCGCTCTCGGTGGCCGCCGTGATGCTGCTCGGGGCGCGCTGGAGGCCCACCGTGCCGTTCTCCGTCCTCGCCGTGATCGCGGCCACACTCGTGGTGCAGATCGGCGGACTGGACGGGGTGCGGCCCATCGGCGAACTGCCCTCCGGCCTGCCCGCCCCCTCGCTCGCCTTCGTCGACACCGGCGCCCTCTCCGAACTGGTCGCGCCCGCCGTGGCCGTGGCGGCGCTGGCCGCACTGGAGTCGCTGCTGTCCGCCTCCGTCGCCGACGGCATGACCGTCGGACAACGGCACGACGCGGATCGCGAACTGTTCGGACAGGGCGTGGCGAACCTGGCCGCGCCGCTGTTCGGCGGCGTCCCCGCGACCGGCGCGATCGCCCGCACCGCGGTCAACGTCCGCACCGGAGCCACCTCACGGCTGGCCTCGCTCGCCCACGCCGCGGTCCTCGCCGCGATCGTCTTCGCGGCAGCCCCGCTGGTGTCCAAGATCCCGCTCGCCGCTCTGGCGGGCGTCCTGCTGGCCACCGCGGTCCGGATGGTCGAGGTCGGCTCGCTGCGCGCAATGGCCCGCGCCACCCGCTCCGACGCGCTGATCCTCGTCCTGACGGCGGTCGCCACCCTCGCCCTCGACCTCGTCCTCGCGGTGATCATCGGCCTGGCCGTCGCGGCTCTCCTCGCACTGCGCGCCGTCGCCCGGCAGGCGCGGCTCGCACCGTTGGCGCTCGAGCGGGGCGACCACACCGAGGAGGAGCACAAGCTGCTGGCCGAACACATCGTCGCCTACCGCATCGACGGCCCGCTGTTCTTCGCCGCCGCCCACCGCTTCCTGCTGGAACTGACCGAACTCGCCGATGTGCGGGTCGTCATCCTGCGCCTGTCGCACGTGAGCGTCGTCGACGCCACCGGCGCTCTCGTGCTCAAGGACGCGGTGACGAAGCTGAGGCGGCGCGGCATCGCCGTCATGGTCTCCGGCATCCGTCCCGGCCATCGTCAGGTCCTCGACTCCGTCGGGGCCCTCGACCTGCTGCGGCACGACGGCCGGGAGTACGCCACGACTCCCGAGGCCATCGGTGCGGCCCGCGAGCACCTGCGGATCACCGGCGTCCTGCCTGCGGCCCGGGCCCCGCGGCCGGCATCCCCGCCCGTCCGGGAGGCACCGTGACCCGTACCCGGCCCCACCCCTTTGCCGTACAGGCGAAGCCCGTCGGGCGGGGAGCACCGACGAGACCGGCAGGCCGCCCCACCGTCACGTGTTCCCCCTCCCGACCGAGCCGTCCGCGGTCCCTCTCGCTCTCGAACCCGCCGAGCAGGTCCGGACCGGGCGGGGGAGTGGCCAACACCGCCCCGCGGCCGGCCCGGGGCCGCTCATCGGGTGCCCGGCCACCGTCGTCGGACCGACCCGCGGCCCGGGTGGCACGGCGGTGGTCTGCGGCGACGTCGACGGCCGCGGCAAGAGCGCCCGGACCACCCGGTGATCCCCGAGGGCACGACCACCGGACCACAGGAATGTACGAAGTTGCTAATGTCGGCAAACGTCGAGGTCGGGTGCCGACGACGTACAGGAGAGGCGATGGACCGGGGCCCTGGGCCGGACCGGCGCCGGGAAGGGGGACGGCACGATGACCACGCCGCTGCACCAGCTGAAGGCCGAGTTCTTCAAGACCCTGGGGCATCCCGCCCGTATCCGGATCCTGGAACTCCTCAGCGAGCGCGAGTACGCGGTCGCGGAGATGCTGCCCCAGGTGGGCATCGAACCGGCACATCTCTCCCAGCAGCTGGCGGTGTTGCGACGGGCGAACCTCGTAGTCAGCCGCAAGGAGGGCTCGACCGTCCACTACTCGCTGACCAGCCCCCACGTGGCGGAACTGCTCCGCGTGGCACGCACCATCCTGTCCGGTGTCCTCGCCGGCCAGGCCGAACTGCTCGCCGGCCTCAGGGACGAGACGAGCCCGCTCCCGTAGCGAGGGCCGCGTTCCGCGCAGCCGTCCCGCGTCAGGTCACCGGGGCCGTCTCCTCGCGCCGGCAGTGCAGGAAGAGCTGGGGTTCCGGCCGGGCGTCGGGGTGAGCCGGGGTGAACATCACGCTGTTCTCCGACAGCACCGTCAGCCCCGCAGCGCGCACCATCCCGGTCACGCCCTGGGCGTCGAAGCTGGTGATCCGCACGTCCTGCCCCATGAAGACACCATTGAAGCCCTCCATGTCCAGGGGCACGGTGGCCAGCGCGAGCAGGCCGTCCGGCCGCAGGAGCCGGGCCAGCCGCCGCAGCAGGTCGGACTGCTCGGCACGGGACAGCTGGAGCAGCGCGAAGTACAGGCAGACGGCGTCGAACGAGCCGTCCTCGAGCGGCAGTTCGCGGATGTCACCGCGCCGGAACTCGGCGTCGGGCACCTGCCGGGACGCGATCTCCACCATCACCGGCGACACATCGACTCCCAGCACCCGGTGACCGGCCGCGGCGAGCGTGGCGGCGGTGGGCCGACCCGTACCGCTGCCCACGTCCAGGACCCGGCTGCCGGGCGGCAGCCGTTTCAGCAGCCACGCCAGGGAGGCCCGGTGGGCCTCGGAGGAAGCGAACGCCTTCTCGTAGTCGCTGCCCAGCGCGTCGAACACCGCTGCCGCCGGCGACCTGCGATTCTCGTCGACCAAGACGCACCCCGTCTCCGTGTACCGATGCCGCGCATCGTGCCATTCCAGGCAGGCCCTCACAATCGTTCGCCGCTCCTTCCGGCGCGTCGGACCGGCTTGCGGCGGTGCCGCACGGCACGGCAGGGTCGGGGGTGTGCCGACTCTGCTGATCATTCATCACACGCCCTCGCCCAACTGCCAGGCGATGTTCGAAGCGGTCCTCGCCGGTGCCACGGCCCCGGAGATCGAGGATGTCCGCGTGGTGCGGCGGGCGGCCCTGTCCGCCACCGTCGGCGACGTCCTGGAAGCCGACGGCTACCTCCTGGGCACCCCGGCGAACCTCGGCTACATGTCAGGAGCGCTCAAGCACTTCTTCGACCAGGTCTACTACCCGTGCCTGGACACCACCAGGGGCCGGCCCTTCGGCTACTACGTGCACGGCGGCAGCGACGTCACCGGGGCGGTACGGGGGATCGAATCCGTCACCAAGGGCCTCGGCTGGCGGCGCGCCGCCGACGCCGTGACGGTCACGGGCGAGCCCGACAAGGCCGCCGTCGAGCGGTGCTGGGAACTGGGCGCCACCCTCGCTGCCGGCCTGATGGACTGACGTCCGGGCCGTGCCGGCCCGTCATAAGGGCACGGAGCGGCCGGGAGCGACGGCAGGGTTGTGGGAGCGCTCCCAGTTGATGCAGGATGCCGGACATGAGCTTGCCTGCCTTGATTCGTCCGTACCGGCGCGAGGACCGGCCGGCCCTCGACGACATCTGTATCCGCACCGCGCACAACGGGCAGGACGGCCGCTCCCTGTACCGCGACCCGAGCATCCTCCCGGCCGTCTTCGCCGCCCCCTACGTGCATCTGGAGCCCGGTCTGGCCTTCGTCCTGGACGACGGGCAGGGGCGCGCGGTCGGCTACATCCTGGGGGTCGCCGACACGGAGCGCTTCGCCCGGGACTTCCGGGCCGCGTGGCTGCCCCTGGTCGCCGACCGCTACCCCGAGCCGTCCGGGCCGCCGAGGACGAGGGACGAGGAGATGGCCTGGCTCCTGCACCACCCCGAGCGGATGTCCGTCCCCGAACTGGGCGCCTACCCGGCCCATCTGCACATAGACCTGCTGCCCGACCGGCAGGGTCTCGGGCACGGCCGGGAACTGATGCGGACGCTCCTCGAGGCGCTGGACGACCGCGGAGTGCCGGCGGTCCACCTCGTGATGGTGAAGGCCAACAAGCCTGCCAGGGTGTTCTATGACCGGATGGGCTTCCATGAGATCGAGGCGCGCATGGACGATTCCGTCATCTGCCTCGGTCGCTCGACCCGGGACCGCGACCGGCTGTGACGGACGGGCGCGGCCGACTTCGGGCGGCCGTGCCCGGCCCCGAAGTCCCCGCCGTACAGGCCAAGTCCGGCGGGACCCGGGGGCTCGGATGTGTCTGAGGGTTCCTGAGATTCCTCGAAGAAACCGTGAGGCGCTTGAACACACCGCGGAGCACCTACGTATGAAGCGTGGGAATTTCATGCCCCCCCGCGACAGAAGCGTAGGAGTACTGCCTTGGCACGCAACACACGCAGGCGCCCCCGAGGGCCACAGCGCGCGACCTTCGCAGCGGTCGCGCTGATCCTGGGCGGAGGGGGGTTGATGGCGGCCAATGTCTACGCTTCCGCGACGGAGGACGACGCCGACGGAGCCGGTCGGGCCCGGGTTCTCGGTGGCGCCACCATCGACTGCCCCGACGTGGGGACCAACCTGACCACAGTCCCCGAGAAGGCGCGGCCGGCCGTCGACAAGGAACTCGCGGCGCTGGACGAGCAGATCGCCCAGGCCTACCAGCGCCTGGCGGAGTCCGCCCCGGCCATTCAGCAGGACCCCGGCGTCGCCGAGGAGAAGGTCGTGGGCCCGCTCGAGGAGGAGCGCTCCGCGACCCTCGACCGCATCTCGGACACCATGGAGCAGGAGGGCGACCGCCCCGAGGGCCTCGGCGAACTCGCCGACTGCTCCGTGGTCGACTCCGGTAACGCGTCCGCCCAGCCCGGCGACGGCCAGGACGGGAACGGCCAGGAGGACGGACAGGGAGAAGAGGGCGGCGGAAACGGTGGCCAGGCGGGCAACGGGCCCGTCGCCGCGGACTTCGTGGACATCCAGAGCATCCAGCCCAACGTGGCCAAGCCCGCCGAGTCGGGCGACGCCTCGAAGGGCACCTTCGTCAGCAGCTGCGGCGTCAACGAGAACGGCCTGTTCAACTCGGACAACGTGATCGCCGCCCCGGGTGTGGCCAACGGCGCGCACCACTTCCACGACTACATCGGCAACCAGGCCACCAACGCCTTCTCCAGCGACGAGGAGCTGGCGGCGGCCGACACCACCTGCGAGGAACAGGGCGACAAGTCGTCGTACTACTGGCCCGTGCTGCGGCTGCAGAACGGCACCGAGGAGCAGGACGCCGACTCCCCCGGCGGCGGCATCGAGGGCAACGCCGGTGAGATCGTGACTCCCAAGGAGGTCACGCTGACCTTCGTGGGCAACCCGCAGGGCGAGGTCACGGCCATGCCGAGGCTGCTGCGCATCATCACCGGGGACGCCAAGTCCTTCGTGAACGGCCCCGCCAACGCCAACGCGTCCTGGAGCTGCACCGGCTTCGAGGACCGGCAGCTGGCGGACAAGTACCCGCTGTGCCCGCAGGGCAGTGATGTGGTCCGTACCTTCGACTTCCAGAGCTGCTGGGACGGCCGCAACATCGACAGCGCCAACCACCGTACGCACATGGCGTTCGTGGACGCCCAGGGCAACTGCCCGTCCGGCTTCACGCCCGTTCCGCAGCTGGTCCAGCGCATCGTCTACGACGTCGACGCGCCCAGCCTGAACGACGGCGGTGCGACAACCCCGCTGTTCGCCGTGGACTCCTTCCCGGAGCAGCTGCACAAGCCGGGCACCGACCACGGTGACTTCATCAACGTCTTCGAAGAGGACCTGATGCAGGAGATGGTCGACTGCATCAACAGCGGTCGCACCTGCGGTTCCGGCGCCGGCGGCGGCGAGCAGCCGGGTGAGGACCCGGAGGAGGAGCCCACCGAGGCGCCCGAGGCCCCTGGCAAGGGCGGCAACGACAAGGGCGGCAACGACAAGGGCGGCAACGACAAGGGCGGCAACGACAAGGGCGGCAACGACAAGGGCGGCAAGCAGCCGGGTGACAACGGCGGCAACGGCAACGGTGGCAAGCCCGGCGACGACCAGCAGGAGAACCCCTCGGAGCCCCCGGCCGACGCCCCGGCCACCGAGGAGCCCGCGGGTGACGACGCCACCACACCGCCCGGCGACGAGCAGCCCGAGGTCCGGGCCTCGGCCAAGGGTGACAACGTGGCAGGCGCGGGTCGGAACGACGACGGAGCCGGCCAGACGACGCCGGGCGTGGGCACGGCGACCAACGACGGCGGACAGCAGGCAGCTGCCGCGGACTCCACCGAGCCGCAGGCAGTCAACGGCGGTCTGGCCGACACCGGAGCCCAGCTCTGGCCGGCGGCGCTGGGCGCCGTCCTGCTCGTCGCGGGCGTCGTGCTCCTGCGCCGCGTGCGACGCGCCTGATTCCCCGCGGCTCGGCTGATCCGGCACGGCACAGCTGAACCGAGACGTCCCGCCGGGTGAGGTGCGGGTGCGGTACGACGGCGGCAGATCCCCCGGGACCTGCCGCCGTCGCATGTCCGGCACCCGGCCCTACGCGCTACCCGGGCGTCCGGGACGGCGCCGGCGCGGCCTCGCCCTCCGTGCCGATGCGAGGCAGAAGCCGGTCCAGCCACCGGGGTGTCCACCAGGCGTGCCGCCCGAGCAGCGTCATGACGGCCGGGACCAGCAGCAGCCGTACGACGGTGGCGTCGATGAGGACGCTGACGGCGAGCCCCAGACCGAGCATCTTGACCACGATGTTGTCGCTCACGATGAACGCCGCGAACACACTCACCATGATCAGCGCGGCGCAGGTGATGACCCGCGCGGTGATCTCCAGGGCGTGGGCGACCGAGGCCTTGGCGTCGCCGGTGCGCAGCCAGGCCTCGTGGACGCGGGAGAGCAGGAAGATCTCGTAGTCCATGCTGAGGCCGAAGACGATCGCGAACATCATCATCGGCACATAGCTCTCGATCGGCACCGTGCCGGACACGCCGAGCGCGGGCCCGCCCCAGCCCCACTGGAAGACGGCGACGACGACGCCGTAGGACGCGGTGATGGACAGGACGTTGAGGACGGCGGCCTTGACGGCGACGAGCAGCCCGCGGAACACGGCCAGGATGATCAGGAAGGCCAGCGCGACCACCACGCCGATGATCAGCGGCAGCCGGTCGGCGATGATGTCACGGAAGTCGACCTGCGCCGCCGTCGTACCGGTGACGTACGTGCCGGCGGCCGTGCCCCGCACGGCGTGCGGCAGGGTGTCGTGCACCAGGCGGTTGGTCAGGTCCGTGGTCGTGGCGCTCTGCGGGGAGGCGGCCGAGTACACCGTGCCGACCAGCACGTCGCCGTCCTGCGTGGCCGTCAGCGGTGTGACCGCCGCCGTGTCACCGACACCATCCAGGGTCTTCTGGGCCTGCGAGGCGAGGGCGGACCGGTCGGAGTCCGGTACCGGGGACTGGTCGATGACGACCGTGAGCGGACCGTTGGAGCCGGGCCCGAAGGCGTCGGTCATCAGGTCGTAGGCCCGGCGGTCGGTGAAGGAGGTGGGGTCGGCGCCGTCGCCGATGTGGTCCAGCCGGATCGAGAACACCGGGACCGCGAGGACGGCGATCGTGGCGACGCCCGCGGCCAGGAACCACCAGGGCCGGCGTTCCACCCGCCGTGCGTACCGGTGCCAGGCGCCCCGCGGTTCGGTGCCCGGCGCGGCGTCGGTCTCGGCCACGGGACGGCGTACCCGGTAGCGGTCGATCCGCCGGCCGATCAGCCCCAGCAGGGCGGGCACCAGCGTCAGCGCGCCGACGACGGCGGAGACGACCGTGACGGCGGCGGCGAGCCCCAGCTTCGAGATGAAGGAGACCCCCGAGGCGGACAGACCGGCGAGCGCGATGATCACCGTGCATCCGGAGACGACGACGGCCCTCCCACTGGTGGTGTTGGCGTGACCGGCGGCAGCCGCCGGATCCCGGCCGTCCATGAGGTCCTGCCGGTACCGGGTGATCAGGAAGAGCGCGTAGTCGATGCCGACGCCGAGGCCGATCATCGTGGCCAGCGTCGGCGAGACCGTCGCGAAGGTGAACGCCGCCGCCAGCAGGCCGAGCACGGCGAGACCGCCGACGACCGCGATCAGCGCCGTCAGCAGGGGAATGACCGCGGCGATCACACTGCCGAACCCGATCAGCAGGACGACGATCGCCACGGCGAAGCCGATCAGCTCGCTCACCCGGTCGTCGGGCACCGGCCTGGCCAGCTCGCCGAGCGGACCGCCGTACTCGACCTGCACCCCGGCCGCCCGCAGGGGCTGCACGGCGTCGTCCACCCCGTCGAGGTAGCCGGCGCCGAGGGTGGCGGGCTGGACGTCGAAGCGGACCGTGATGTAGCCCGTCCTCCCGTCGGAGGACAGCGGGCCGACATCCGGCTGCGAGGAGCCGGAACCCGTGGACGACGAGGACGACCCGGCGGCGGACAGCGGGTTCTGTGCCGACAGAACATGCGGCAGCTTCTCCAGCTCGGCCACCGCGGTGGACATCTGCGAGCCGAACGCGGTGAGCTGCTGCTGTCCGTCGTGCAGCACGATCTGGCTGCTGTACCCGCCGGCCTGCGGATCGTGCCGCTGGAGGACCTCGATGCCCTGCTGGGACTGGGAGCCCGGCAGTGTGAAGTTGTCCGAGTACGTGCCGCCGACGGAGCGGCTCGTCACCTGGAGTGCCACCAGGGCCACCAGCCAGGCCAGGACGACGATCACGAAGTGCCGGGCGCACCACTCGCCCAGCCGCCGCAGCGCCCCCGCCTTCGGCCCGTCCGCCCCTCGTCCCCGCCGAGCTTCGAAGGCATGGGCGTGATCTCCTCGGCCCCGGTCGTCCACCGAGGCCGAGCCGCCCCCGGCCTCACCTCCATTACATGTGGGCCGGATCCCCCCGGCATCTCGGAGCGGGGAGCGGGACCGGGGGAACGGATTCAGGGATGGGCGGGCAGGTCGGAGAAGGTGGGGAGCGCGGTGGGCGGCAGACCGGAGGGAGGCGTCCGGTCCTCCTCCGCGTCCTTCTTCCACGGACCGACCCCGAGCCTGCCCGTCGTGCCCAGGTCGAGCTCGGGGACGACCGTCACCCAGTCCGCGCCGGACTTCGCCCGCACCCGTGCGTAGGGGGCGTGGACGGCTGTGCCGTGCCGCACCGTGTTGCGCCACACCAGCCCGGCCCGAGCGCCCTCGCCGGGGGCCAGTACGAGCGGCTGCGGATCGCCCTCCGCCCCGGTGCCACTCGCGATGGCGTCGCCACCGTGCAGGACCTGCACGCCGTCGGTGGGCTCGTGCTCCTCGTCGAGGGGCTGGACCTCGGGATAGCCGTGCAGTCCGTAGGGACCGCTGCCGCAGTTCTCCAGGTGTACGGACAGCGCCCTGAGGCCCATGGCGGCGCTGCCCTCGTCGGCGTACACCCGCACTCCGGAGGCCGGGCACGGGCCCGCGCTGGAGGGGGCCTCGTCGGCCGGGACGCTGCGCACCTGCGAGATGCCGATGCCGCTCGCCTCCTGCACGCCCGACCTCGTCCCCTCCAGCGGATCCGGGCCCTCGACGGTTCGGCCGGGCGCCACGGACTCGACGGTCCGCACGATGCTGTCCAGCACGGTTCCCGAGGCGGAGAGGACGGTGAACGTGACCATGTAGGTGTGGGGCTCGGTGCCCTCATGGGTGATCTCGAAGCGGGCGCAGCCGTCGGCGCCGGGGGTGAAACCGGTGATCCGGACCCCGTCACGCTCCAGGCCGGACGGGTCACCGGGCGGGGGCGTGGCGCAGGAGGAACCGGAGGCCGCTACGTCGTCCGTCGGGCCCGCACCCCCCGGTGCCGCTCTCTCGGAGCCACAGGCGGTGAGTAAAAGAACGCCGGCGAGGGTACCGGTGACACCGGCGGTTACGGCGGGAAGCGTGCGGAAACTGTGCATCCGCAGAGTCGATCATCACGAAGCGCGGACGGCTGTGACGGAGGCCATGATTCCGGTCACCGGCAGCCAGGATTCCACGGCGCGGCGGAGGCCGGGCCCCCGCCGCCCGGCGGTACGCCGTGCGCGGCAGCGCCACGTCGTCGGGCCGGTTCTCGGCCCTGCGGGCCGTCCTGACCAATTGGTCGGCGAGCTCCTCCACCGAGTCCGTACCGCTTGTGCGCGAGTGTGTGGCGAACCGCCTCGATCCCGGTCTCGATGTCGCTGCAGGGCTGGTCGACCAGCCCGTCGGTGTACAGGGCCGGCTCGCGGGCCCCGACCACGGGCAGCTGTTCGGAGACCGCGCGGCACACATCCCTGACGGTGACGGCCTCGGTGAGCACACTGGCCATCCGTACGACGTGGCACAGCGCCCCCGCGCGAGGTGCGGCGACCGCCCCCGGCGGCGGCACGACGGGATCCGTGCCGGGCGGGGCG
>NZ_JBHSPC010000083.1:7780-60865 GCF_042656345.1 Streptomyces incanus | reverse complement strand
CGGCCGCTCTCCGGCCGGCCCGGCGGCTGCCTCTTCCCTCTCGCGTCCTCCCGGTGCGTACGCACAGGACATCGTTCGCTCCCCACCAGGATGTGCCATGCCCGGTGCCCCGGAATGGCGGGGAACGGTCCCTGGCCCGTCCCGGGAGGCGCCCCGGGCATGAACCGGACATGCTGTGGACGTGCCTGGCCGTGAAACGGGATCTGCCCACAAGAGCGCAACCCTTGGGTGAACCCGGTCGTCTCACCCGATATCAGCAGGATGCGACCCTTGGGGGCAGAAAATCATGCAAACAAGAACTATCCACGTGATCCTGGCGCTCGTAGGTGCCGCGCTGAGTGCGGCGGTGGCCCCAGCCGTCGCCGCCCCGTCCGCCGCTCCGGCGGCAACGGCCTGCCCCACCGGCTGGGACAGCCTGGCCAAGAACGACACGGCCGACACCGCCACGACCACACCGGTCCGCAACGTCAGGACCGGCCGCCGCGACTGCTACGACCGGATGGTCGTCGATCTGCCGGGCGCGGGCGGCGGCGGTGCCGGAGCGGTCGGGTACACGGTCCGGTACGTCGACCGGCTGTACCAGGACGGCTCCGGCACGCACATCCCCGTCGTCGGCGGCGCCGTCCTCGAAGTACGGGTGGCCGCGCCGTCCTACGCCCCCGAGACCGGCGAGCCCACCTATCCCGCCCGCGCCGGACAGCCGCTGCCGGGTGTGAACCCGACCGGATACCGCACCTTCAGGGACACCCGGTTCGCCGCCGGCTTCGAGGGCGACACCCAGATCGGGCTCGGCGTGCGCGCGCGGCTGCCGTTCCGGGTGCTGCAGCTCCAGGACCGCCTCGTCATCGACGTCGCCCACAGCTGGACGGGTGCCCGCTGACTTCCCGCACCGCCCGGCCTGAGCGGACGCGGGGCAGGCCCAAAGCACCGACTCCGCTCCGGTCCGGGGCGGCGATTGTCAGTGGTGGATGCCATTCTGCCGGTATGGACGAGCTGGAGTTCATGCGCGGCCGGGTCTACGGGGCGGACCACGACGATCCGGGGCCGCGCGACGGGCGGTCGTACGTGGAACTGGCCGGCGGGCCGCTGGACGGTCTGCTGCTGGACATCACCGACCGTTCCGGTACGGAACTGCGAGGCGGTGTCGGGCTGCCCACCGAGATAGGCCGCTACGGCGCGGGCGGCCGTGCCGTGTATGTGCCCCGCGCCGGGGACGGGAGGGTGTTCGACTGGAGGGAGGATGTTCCGTGAGGCGTGCCGGGGAGGGAGTGAGGCGGGCGCCGTGACCTGGCGGATCGCGGGTACCGGACGGGGAGCGGGCAGGCGTAGGAGCAGGCACAGTGGTGGGGCGCCGGCCGTCATGCGCGGCCGGTCGTCGCGGGCGCAAGGAGGCGGTGCGAGCCATGGGACTCCTCTCGGACAACGGCCGGGTGCTGCGCGACCGGATCGGCGACGCGATCTTCTCCCGGGTGGCGGGACCGGACGGCCCCGACACCCGCGCCCGTATCCACAGCGCGCCCGGCCCGCGCTGGTTCGGTCCCGAGCGCCCCGTCCGGCAGGTGCACGGGGACGCCTCGATGTTCATCGGCGGGCTGTCGGCGCTGCTGCTCCAGTCGCTCCATCCGCTGGCCATGGCCGCCGTCGCGGGGCACTCGGGGTTCCGCGGCGATCCGTGGGGGCGCCTCCAGCGGACCAGCGCCTTCCTCGCCATGACCACCTACGGCCCGGCCGACAGCGCCCAGCGGGCGGTCGACCGGGTACGGGCCGTGCACGCGACGGTGCACGGCACCACCCCCGACGGTCAGGAGTACCGTGCCGCCGACCCCCGTCTGCTGTGCTGGGTGCACATCGCGGAGGTCGACTGCTTCCTCCGCGCCCACCAGCACTTCGGCGCCCGGCCGCTGGACGCCGCCGGCTACGACGCGTACGTCGAGGACATGGCGCGCATCGCCACCGCGCTCGGCGTGCCCGACCCGCCGACGAACCGCGCCGAGCTCACCGACCGGCTCGCCGCCTACCGGGGCGAGCTGCGCTCCACGCCCGAGGCGCGCAGCGTGGCGCGCTTCCTGCTGCTCAACCCGCCCGTGCCGGTTCTCGCCCGGGTGCCGTACGGCGCCCTTGCGGCCGGCGCGGTGTCGCTGCTGCCCCTCTGGGCCTCGCGCGCGCTGCGGCTGCCCCGGGTGCCGCCCGCCGAGGGCGTGTTCGTCCGCCCGCTCGGCACCGCCGTCACCGCCGGCATCCGCTGGGCCCTGGCGCCCGGCGAGCCCGCACGGCACGGGCAGCGCGCGCGTCCGCCGGTACCCGGGCGGGGCACCGACGGCTGACATGTGTCGGCGCGCCCGCGGACGGGCACTCGGTGCCGGCTGGTGCACTCATACAGTTCCGGACACGGGAGGTCGTAGTGGCAGTTCGGCATCGTCTGATCAGAACGAGTCCGCAGACGGTCTGGGACGTCCTCGCGGACGGCAGCCGCTATGCGGACTGGGTGGTGGGGACCTCGTCGTCGAAGCCACTGCGCGGGCAGTGGCCCCGGCTCGGAGCGGCGATCCGGTACGAGGCGCGGCTGGGGCCCGTTCGCTTGTCCAACGAGACGGTCGTCCGACGCTGTGAGTGGGGCAAGGTCCTGGAACTCGAGGCATGGGCGGGCGCCTTGGGCACGGCGCGGATCGCCATCGAGCTGCGGCCCTGGGGTGAGGAGTGCCTGGTGATCGTGGATGAACACCCCCTGCGGGGCGCCGGCGGCCGACTGCACAATCTGGCCGTGGAGGCGCTGATCCAGGTCCGCCACCGTGCCATGCTCGCCAGACTGGCGGAGCTCTGCGAGACCGAGGCCGCCGAGTGGGGACGCCGCCGCTCACTCGGTCAGGTCGTCGCGCCGGAGTCCGGCCAAAACGGCACCCGCGCCTGACTCCGGGACGCGCCTCGACGTCTCTACGCCTTGACGTCTCGGCCGACCGGGCCGACGAGCGGGGCCCGTCTCACCGGGCCGCCACCGCTCAGAGCGAAGGCGGTGGCGGCGACGGTGTCGCGTCGTGCACAGCGCGGTGGACGGCGCGTGCCAGCCGTGCTCCCCATGGGGAGCGGGGCCCGGCGAAGGCGTGCGGCGTCTCGCCGGGGGAGGGGGTGCGGGCGGCGACGCACACCGCGTCGGTGGGAGTGCCGGAACAGTCGTGACCGGCCTCCAACAGGGCCTGCGTCTTCGCCTCCGTCGCGGTGGCCACCGCGTTGACCAGGGCAGCGTCGGTGAGCGGCACCGGCAGCGCCACAACGATATTGATCGTGCCCGGAACCTGCGCGCCGCCCTCCGTGGCCGTATCCCCGGCCTCGGGGACCGCCGCCCAGCCGCGCACGTCGATGCCCGAGGTGACGATCGCCTCCGCGCCTTTGTCGTGCGCGTGGGCGTACGCCGAGACGTCGGCGGCCGTCATCAGACCGACCCCCGGACCGCGCGCGCCCGCACCGGCGGCGAGTTCGGCGAGGTGCCGGTCCGGATCGGTGCGCCCGTAGCCGTGGGAGACCTGGGCGTTGAGGACCCAGCGCCGTTCGCCGATGCCGCCGCCCAGGACCGCACTGCTGATCATCCGCATGCCCGGTCCGGGGGTCCACAACAGGGCGTGCAGGTGTCCTCCGCCCTCGACACGGGTCAGGCGGCGCGGGCGCAGCAGCCCGACGGAGGTGCGGGGCGGGGGGAGGACGGCGGTCACCGGACGGAACTCCTCGGGGATCGGGGTCGACCGATCGTATTCCGGGGTGGCCGCCCCGCCGGCAGCGGCCCGGTCAGTGCTCCGCGTCCGCCCCAGGCGCCTCCTCGGTCCGCGGCCCGTGGAAGCAGGCGGTGACCGATTTGCCGTGGGGACAGGGGCGGCTCTCCCACTCGTCGGCCAGGGCATCCACGAGGAGCATGCCGCGCCCGCCGGTGCCCTCGGTCCCCGGGCTGCGGCGGGCCGGCAGTTCGGCCGACGTGTCGTGGACGGAGATGTGCAGACAGTTGTCGTCGCGGGACAGGGTCAACTGGGCGTTGCTGCGGGCGTGCTTGTGGGCGTTGGTGACCAGCTCCGACACGGTCAGCAGCACGGCGTCCGCCGTCTCGGGCGCCGTGGTGGTCCATCCCAGGGCGTCGAGGTGCTCCCGGGCCCAGTCCCGGGCAGCCTTCACCTCACCGCCCATCGGCAGGGAACGCGCCCAGCCCACAGCGCGGACCGACGGTTCATCCATGAGGGTCCTTCCTGGTCCGGTCATAACCACGCGGCCCGGGACTTCACGGACCCCGGACCGCGCCGACGGGCGGCGGAGACGGTCAGCGGTGGCCGCCGCGGAGCTTGCCCATCAGTCGCTGGGCCTGCGCCCGGCGCCGGGGGTCGGCCGCGGCACGTCGCGCCTGCTCGGTCGCGCGCCGCCCCTGAGGGCTCCTGGCGAACCGCTTGATGCGCTCAACGATTCCGGCCATGAGAAGCTCCTTTCCACGGGACCGCGTTCCCGGTGGCCCGGTCGGCCCGGCGGTCACTTGTCGGTCCTTCCTTCACCTACCCCCTGAAGGCGAACTCAGCCCTGCGGACGGCGGGTCGGCCTCACGTCTGCTGCAGCGGCTCGTACGCGGGGCGGGACTTCCGCGACCGGGCGGGTTTGCCGAGGGGCTCAGCGGCAAGTCGGTGTCCATGAGTGAACAGAACAAGAACGCGCAGCAGAAGACCACCTCCACCCGGACCGCCGCGTCCAAGGCCCGCAACGCCACGGAGAAGGCGACCGCTCCCGCGGAGCGAGCCGCCGGTGGCGTTGCCACCAAGGCGGGTGACGCGGCGTCAGCGGCCAAGTCGGGCGCCGAGCGCGCGGCCGGAGTGGCGAACGGTGCCGTGCAGAGCGCGGCCAAGGGCGTCGAGGTGGGCCGCCGGGCGGTCGTCGCCACCTCGGGTCAGGTCGCCGCCACCGCCGTGACCGCCTGGACGGTGCTCACCAACCGCAAGCTCGTCGCCGCCGGTGTCGGCGCGGGCCTGACGGTGCTGAGCGCCGCGTCCTACGCGGTGGGGCGCCGAGCGGAACGCCACAGCCACGGTCCTCTCACACGGATGACCGGCGGGCGCATCTGACCCGGGGGCGGTGCGGAGCCGGGCGGTTCCACTCGCGCGGTGCGGCCTCGAAGAGGAAGGATGTGTCCGCAAGCGCAGAATCAACCCCTGCCAAGGAGTGGGCACATGCAGCACGAGCGAGCGGGCGGCCCGGCCCGCCCCGAGGATCTCGTCGACGTCGCTCGGCTGGTCACGGCGTACTACGCGGTGCACCCGGACCCCCGGGAAGCGGGACAGCGTGTCGCGTTCGGAACGTCGGGACACCGCGGCTCGTCCCTGGCCGGCGCGTTCAACGAGGACCACATCGCCGCGACCAGCCAGGCCATCTGCGAGTACCGCGCCGGTCAGGGCACCGACGGTCCGCTCTTCCTGGGCGCCGATACCCACGCGCTGTCCGAGCCCGCGCGGGTCACCGCCCTGGAGGTGTTCGCGGCCAACGGAGTCACGGTGCTCATCGACAGCGCCGACGGCTACACGCCGACCCCCGCGGTCTCGCACGCGATCCTCACCCACAACCGCGGCCGCACCACCGGCCTCGCGGACGGCGTCGTCGTAACCCCGTCCCACAACCCGCCCGCCGACGGCGGCTTCAAGTACAACCCGCCCAGCGGCGGCCCCGCGGGCTCGAAGGCGACCGGCTGGATCCAGGACCGGGCCAACGCCATCATCCAAGGCGGCCTCAAGGACGTCCGGCGCATCCCCTACGCCCGCGCCCTCACCGCCCCCGGCACCGGCCGCCACGACTTCCTCGGCACCTACGTCGCCGACCTGCCGAGCGTGCTGGACCTGGAGGCGATCCGTACGGCAGGTGTCCGTATCGGGGCCGACCCGCTGGGCGGGGCGTCCGTCGCCTACTGGGGCCGGATCGCCGAGCAGCACGGCATCGACCTCACGGTGGTCAACCCTCTCACCGATCCCACCTGGCGGTTCATGACCCTGGACTGGGACGGCAAAATCCGTATGGACTGCTCGTCGCCGCACGCCATGGCCTCCCTCATCGCGCAGCGGGACCGCTTCGACATCGCCACCGGCAACGACGCGGACGCCGACCGGCACGGCATCGTCACCCCGGACGCCGGCCTGATGAACCCGAACCACTACCTCGCCACGGCCATCCAGTACCTCTACGCGCACCGCGAGCGGTGGCCGGCCGGGGCCGGTGTCGGCAAGACACTGGTGTCCTCCGCGATGATCGACCGGGTCGCCGCCGATCTGAAGCGCGAACTGGTCGAGGTGCCCGTCGGCTTCAAGTGGTTCGTCGACGGACTGGCGGGCGGCACCCTCGGCTTCGGCGGTGAGGAGTCCGCCGGCGCCTCCTTCCTGCGCCGTGACGGTTCGGTGTGGACCACCGACAAGGACGGCATCCTCCTCGCGCTGCTCGCCTCCGAGATCACCGCGATCACCGGGAAGACGCCCTCCGAGCACTACGCCACGCTCACCGCCCGCTTCGGCGAGCCCGCCTACGAGCGGATCGACGCCCCGGCGACCCGGGAGGAGAAGGCCCGCCTGGCGAAGCTCTCTCCTGCTCAGGTCACCGCCGACACCCTCGCCGGGGAGGCGGTCACCGCGGTCCTCACCGAGGCCCCCGGCAACGGCGCGTCCATCGGCGGGATCAAGGTGACCACGGCCAACGCCTGGTTCGCGGCCCGCCCTTCGGGCACCGAGGACGTGTACAAGATCTACGCCGAGTCCTTCCAGGGCCCCGGCCACCTCCGCCGGGTGCAGGAGGAGGCCAGGACGGTGGTGCTGTCGGCGCTGGGCGGCTGACCGGCTCCGTACCGCCCGGCTGCCGCTCGTCGCCCGGCGCGGGTGCGCCGCCGGCCAGGTGTCGCAGCCGGGCCGCGTATCGCCGCTCGGCGGGCGGGGCGGCAGTGTGTCAGCCCGCCTGTACCGCCGACGTGGTCGGGGACGGGGAGACGAGGCCGGACGGGACGGACGTCGCCGTGGGCAGCTCCGCGGGGATGTCCTCCGACTGCTGCAGCACCGTGTCGCCGGGCCCCTGGTCCGGGGTGCCCGCACCGGTGGACAGCTGGGACCAGACGCCCAGGACCAGCACGATCGCGGCGGCCGTGCCGATGAACCGGCAGATCCGGCGCGTCCTGGCCCGCCCGTCCAGGTCCCGCCACGACGGGCCCTCCCACGGGTCGTCGGGGTACCACAGGTCACCGACGGCGCCCGTGGTGTCGGCCTCCTGCCCCTCCGTGCGGCCGCGGGCGTCCGTGACAGCCGGCTGCGGCCGCCACCCCGACGCCCGCTGCAGGGCGGAGGGCTCGACGGGTGCGGTGGCGCGAATGGCGCGTTCGTCGTCCGTGAGGAACCGCTGCCAGACCTCGTCCGGCACCGACGGCGTCCCGTCCCTGTCCCTCGGCGTCTCGCCGTCAGGTCGCTGCGCGGTCACGTCCGTTCGTTCCTCTCCGGTGAGGGAGCCCGTCGAACACACCTCAGCTCACTCGCACCAGGACCCCGGGCAGGATCATCCCACAGCACGAAATCGTCGGACCAGGGGCCCGGAGCCCCGGATGTCGTCGTCCGGGCCGGGAACTCGATTGCGTGAAGGTCCGAGGTGGGGCTCGGAACGCGCTCACGACCATTGCACAGCCCAACGGCGGGGGAGGGGCGTCTGCGGAGGAATCGGACGGCTCTCGAGTGCCTCGAGACCGCTGGAGCAGGTCATGACCGACGAGAAACCGCCATCGAGTCAGACGGCGCTGTCCTGGACGCCGTTCGTGGTGATGGCAGTGATCGCGATCATGGACGTCCTGGTCGGACCGGGGGTGGGTCTGCTGCCCCTGGTGGCGCTCGGCCCCGCCTTCGCCGGACTCGTCGGCGGCTGGCGACGTACCGCGGTGATCGGCGTACTGGCCCTGCTGCTGTGTGTGGGACTGGGTCTGTACAACGGGCTGTTCGCGGAGCGCCGCGGGTACAGCGCCATGGCGTCCGTGGCCGGGGTCACCGGCGTCGGTATCGCGGCCGCGGTCATGCGCTCCCGCCGGGAGGCGGAACTGGCGAGCATGCGGTCGATCGCGGAGGTCGCGCAGCGCGTGCTGCTGAGACCGGTGCCGCTGAACGCGGGGGCGTTCCAGGTGGCGGTCTCCTACACGTCCGCCGTCGCCGAGGCCCGTATCGGCGGCGACCTGTACGAGGTGGTGGCCTCGCCGCACGGGGTCCGGGTGATCGTCGGTGATGTCAAGGGCAAAGGGCTGGCCGCGGTGGAGACGGCCGCCGTGGTGCTCGGTGCCTTCCGGGAGGCCGCCTACGACGAGCAAAACCTGGCCGGGGTCGGCGAGCGGGTGGAACGCAGCGCGGCCCGGGAACTGGGGGGCGAGCGGTTCGTCACCGCCGTCCTCGCCGAGATCGACGTGGGCCGGGACCTCACCCTTCTGAACTACGGGCACTCGCCCCCCCGTGCTCGTACGGCGCGACGGCAGCGTCGACTTCCCGGAGCCGCCGTCGTACGCCCTGCCGCTGGGCCCGACCGCGCACGGCACCGAAGGACCGGAGCCCTTCAGGGTGAGGTTCGAGCCCGGCGGGCAACTGCTGCTGTACACCGACGGAGTCGCCGAGACACGTGACGAGGACGGCCGCTTCCACCCGCTGGGCGAGCGCACGCATCTGCTGAACGAGCCCGACACGCACCGCGCCCTCGACGCCCTGCGCGAGGACCTGGTCGGGCATGCCGGCGGGCCGCCCGGCGACGATGCCGCGATGCTCCTGCTGCGCCATCACCGGCACGGCGACGGGAACCCGCCCCCGCCCGGCGGTTGAGCCGCGGCTCCGGCGGCGTACGGGCCGGACGAGGGCGAGGTACAAAGGACCTATGCCGGAGCGTGAGGTCCCCGCCGGGACGGGTGACGACGTCGACGCCGTCACCCGTGCGGTCCTGACCGCCTCACGGCTGCTCGTGGCGGTCTCCGTGCGGTCCCTGGAGGCGGTCGGGGACCGGGTGACCCTGCCGCAGTTCCGGATGCTGGTGGTCCTGTCCACCCGCGGTGACACCAAACTGGTCGCCCTCGCCGAGCTGCTCCACGTCGCTCCCTCCACCGCGATGCGCATGGTGGACCGGCTGATCGCGGCCGGACTCGCCGTACGGCATACCAATCCGGCCAACCGCCGCGAGACAATGCTGAGGCTGACCGACGAGGGCCGGCGGACCGTCGAGGACGTCACCGCGCGGCGCCGCGCCGAGATCGCCGCCATCGTCGAACGGCTGGCCCCCGAGGAACGGGTGGCGCTCGTCGAAGCACTCACCGCGTTCAACGAGGCAGGCGGCGAGCCGCCGGCTCCGGACGCCCCCCAGGGCCCGCAGCTCCCGGACGACCCGCGGCTGCGCCCGCTCGGCCCGCCCGTCGAGGACGGAAGCGCCCCGCGGGAGTGACCCGGCCGAAGTGCCGATGTGCCGAAGCGGCAACAACGCTCCGTCCTCACCCGTTCCTGCCTCCCTACGCAAAGCGCGGTCCCGGCGCGGGACGGGCCGCGAGTCACGGGAGCAGGTATGTCACCGCGGCAGCCCCGGACGACGTCACCCACCGGCCGGCCCCCGCCCGCGGGCCGCACCCGTCTGGTGGAGCAGGGCACCGGCCCGCCGGTCCTGCTCGTGCACGGATTCCCCTGGTTCCGGTACCCCTGGCGCCACCCACTGCCCGCTCCGGCGGCGGCCGGGCACCGCGCGGTGGTCGTCGACGTTCGCGGCTACGGCCGTTTTGCCCGGCCCGCCGCCACGGACACCCACCGCATGACGGAACGTGTGACGGACACCGTCGCGGTCGTGCACGCCCTGGGGGAGCGGTCCGCCGTGATCGTCGGACATGACCGGGGATTGACGATCGCGGACGACTCCGCCCTGCTCAGGCCGGATGTCTCCCGCGCGGTGGGCATGCTCGGCGTGCCCTACGCCCCGGCGACCCGAGGCCGGGCACCGTCTTCGCCTCGATGGGCGGCGACGAGGAGGTCTACGTCTCCTGCTTCCAGGAGTCCGGCCGCGCCGAGGCCGAGATCGAACCGGACGTACGCGGCCGGCCGGCTGCCACGCGGCGCTGTCCATCGACACCATGCCCGCTTTGGACGCCCCGGGACCGTACTTCGTGAGTCCGGGCGGCACCCTGCGCGACCGGTTCCCACCGGTCGGCGGCCCGCCTGACTCGGTGAGGCCGACCTCGACGTCCACGCCGCGGAGTTCGAACGCGCCAACAGGAGCGGAGCCCTGGCCCGCTACCGGAGCACGGACCGCGACGGGGAGGACCTCGCCGGCCACCCCGGCGCGCCCCTCGCCCAGCCGTCCCTGCTCGCCGGCGGTGCTCTGGACGCGTCCACGGCCTGGACGGGCGACGCCCTCAAGGCATTCCCCCGGCACACTCCCCGGGCTGTGGTCCTCCCGCACTCTCGACGGCTGCGGCCACCGGGCCCAGCAGGAAAGGCCCGAGGAGACCAACGCGATCCTCACGGACCGGCTCACGGTACTGCCCGCCGTCCGGGAGCGAGGGCGTGCCCCAGCACCCCGGAGCGGGCGGCCGGGTTTCAAATATGCATGCTAAATTCCTATTTGAGAGACTCCCGCGCACAGGACGCACAGGACGGTGACACCCGATGACGACAGACGGCGGCGACGCCACCACCGGGCGCGGGGGCGAGATCCCGCTGCCCCGGACGCTGTGCGACACGGCCGCGCTGGCGGCGCTCGAGGACGCGCCGGCCGGCGCCCTGTGGCGGCTCGCGGAGTCCGGCCGGCAACTCGACGCCAACGTCGTACGCATTCCGCCCGGCCGACAGGTCGACACCCACCGCGAGCCCGACCTCGACGTCCTCCTCCTCGTCCTGTCCGGCGAGGGCTCGCTGACCGCGCCCGACGGAACGCGGCCCCTGCGTGCGGGCGCCCTGACCTGGCTTCCGCACGGCTCCACCCGCGCTCTCGCCGCCGGCGAGCAGGGGCTGACCTACCTGACCGTGCACCGCCGCCGCCCCGGCATGCAGATCAAGCCGCCGGGCACGACGACACCGTCGGCCGGCCGGCCCCAGTAGCGGTGACCAGGCGGAACTTTCATCCAGAAGGCGTAACCCGAGCTAATAAAGTGATAACGGCAGACAACTTCTGAACGCTTTAAGCGGTCTAGTCCGCCATGAAGATCTCTTTCCTGATCCACAACGCCTATGGCATCGGGGGCACGATCACCACCACGTTCAACCTCGCCGCCGCGCTGGCCGAACGGCACGACGTGGAGATCGTCTCCGTGCTGCGGCACCAGGAGCACCCCAACCTCACCCCGCACCCCGAGGTGCGGCTGCGGCCCCTGGTGGATCTCAGGAGAGAGAAGGACGACCCCCGGCACCGAAGACCGGCCAAGGTGTTCCCGTCGGCCGAGTACCGCTACCACCAGTACAGCGAGTTGACGGATCAGCGGATCGCCGAATGCCTGGAGTCCATCGACGCCGACGTGGTCATCGGGACCCGGCCGGGACTCAACGTGCACCTCGCGCTCCAGGCCCCCGAGCACGTCGTACGCGTCGGCCAGGAGCACCTCACCCTGAACAACCACCCGCCCCGGCTGCGTACCACGCTGCGCCGCGCCTACCGCCGCCTCGACGTGCTCACCACCGTCACGGAGGCGGACGCAGACTCCTACCGGCGCAAGATGAGGCTGCCCGGTGTGCGTGTGGAGGCCCTCCCGAACAGCGTCCCCGACCCCGTGCTGCCCGCCGCGGACGGCACCGCCAAGGTGGTCGTCGCGGCCGGCCGGCTGGTCCCGGTCAAGCGCTACGACCTGATCATCAAGGCGTTCGCCCGGGTCGCGGCCGCCCATCCGGACTGGCAGCTGCGCATTTACGGCAAAGGCGAGGAACGGGTCGCGCTACGCCGCCTGATCGAGTCGCTCGGCCTGTGGAACAACGTCTTCCTCATGGGCGCGGTGACTCCGATGGAGGCCGAGTGGGTCAAGGGTTCCATCGGCGTGGCCGCGTCCAACTTCGAGCCGTTCGGCATGACCATCGTCGAGGCGATGCGCTGCGGACTGCCCGTCGTGAGCACCGACTGCCCCTACGGACCCGGCGAGATCATCAAGGACGGCGTCGACGGCCGGCTCGTGCCCGTCGATGACGCCGACGCCCTCGGCGAGGCTCTGCTGGACCTCGTCCGCGACGACGAACGGCGCCGCCGCATGGGCAGGGCCGCCCTCGACAACGCCCGCCGGTACGCCCCCGGGCCCGTCGTGGCACAGGCGGAACGCCTCGCCGGGGAGGCCGTGGCGGCCAGAAGCACCGGCGGGCGCCCCGCACCGGACGGCGGCCGGGCCCACCGGATCCTGTCCGGCCAGGGCCACGCCGCCGCCGATCTCGCCCTCGTCGCCGCCTCCGAGGCGCTGCGCACCCTACGGAAGGGACACCGATGAGCACCGCCGCACAGGACACGGGCGAACCGCGCGCCCACTGCACGGTCGACGCCGACGGCCGGATCACCTTCCGTGTGGCGCTCCGCCCGGCCGGGCGCCCCCGGCTGGCCCTGGTGTCGAAACCGAAGAAGAACAGGCCGGAACAGCCGACGCACCTTCTCGACCTCGAACCCCACGGCGACGAAGGCGACCTCCGCGCGGTGCTCGAACCGCTGCCGGCCCTCGCCGAGGGCCGCTGGGACGCGTATCTGATGAGGGAACCGGACGCCATACGGGAACGGCTGCGCCCAGGGCTGCGGGACCTGCGCGCCCTCGTCGACGGAAGCCTGCGGGAGCGGCCGTCCCCGGTGGCCGTCCGGGTCCCCTACGCCACGAAGGACGGGTTCCTGGCTGTCCGGGCCTGGCTGCGCCCCGCCCACGCCGAGGCCGGCCGCCTCGACCTCGCGGACGGTGCGATGACGGTCCACGCACACCTGCACGGCGCCGAACTGTCCGACGACGCCACCGCGTTGCTCCGGCTGCGCGGCGGCAAGGGCACCACGCGCTCCTTTCCGCTGCGGGCCGAGGGCAGCGCCTTCTCCTTCACCGTGCCCTTCGGGGAGCTGACCGGCGGGGCGCCCGGCGACCAGGTCTGGGATGCCTTCCTCCGGCCCGCCGCCGGTGCCCCGCCGGTCCGGATCGGCCGGCTCCTCGACGACATGGCCGACCGCAAGACGGTGTGCGTGTACCCGGCGCTCACCATCGGCGAAGCCGCCGTGCGCCCGTACTACACCGTCGACAACGACCTCGCCGTCGAGGTGACCGCCGTGCAGTGAACCGACCGCCGTCCGTCTTGGCCGTGTGACGAGCCGGGCACGCCGGTGCGGGCCTCTGTCACGTCCCGCCCTCGTCCGTCCAGATGGTGACGGACGAGGAACAGAGGACACCATGCGAGAGATCCTGATGGCCGGCGGCGGCTACGCGGGCTTCCGCACCGCCTGGGGTCTGGAGAAGAGGCTGCGCCCCGGGGAGGCGCGGGTCACCGTCGTCGACCCGCGGCCACCGAGCCACGGTCACCGAGCCCGACCGCCCCCACAACCCGGCAGAGCAGACCCCAGGGCCCCGCGCGATCGTGATGACGGCCGATGTTCGAACGAACTCCGGCTCAGGGGGGTTTCGTGCGGGAGCCGGTCGAGCTGCGCGGGCAGCGGACCCTCGCCCGGACGGGCGGTGCCTGTCCGTGGAGCCGGTGCAGGACCTCAACGGAGTCCTCGGGGCGGGCAGTCGGCGGCGAAGCGGGAAACCCCACGGCGCAAGCCGCAGGAATCCCCCTCGTGTACGAGGAGGAGGAAGCCGACCCCGTCCTGTTCCGCCCCTTCGGCGTCCACCTCGGCCGCATCTTCAGCCAGGGACATGCGTCCGACGAGGTGCTGGAGGCCGCCCGCGTCGACGGCGCGGGCGAACCGGCCACCTGCTTCAGGGGCGCCGCGGATGCCGGGCCGGCCTGGTCGCCGTGTTCCTCCGCCGGCCCACCGAGATCCGGCACACCTTCTTCCCGCCCATGATGATGCTGTCCGACCAGGGCCTGTACCCCATCGGTCCCGGCCTCCGCGCAGGGAACAGTTCGGAGTCCGTCGCACCCGAGTACTGCCCGTGGTCATCATGGGCTTGCTCCTGACGGTCGTGGCCCTCATCCTCGCCTTCGCCCCGCTTCAGCGCTTCCGGCGCAGCGGTCCGACCGCCGGCGCCGTGAAGTGACCCGCTCATGGAAGGAGTTCCGCCCCCACCATGACCGAGCACCCGCCCGGCCCCGCCTTCCGGCCCCGTGCCGCACTGGCCATGCACCCCGACGTCGCCTCGGCCGTCCTCGACGCCGAGTCGCACGCGGCCCTCGCCGCGCTGTGCGATCCGGCCCCCCTCCCGGTGCTGGACGACTTCACCACACCCCAGGCGCGCGCCGTGCTCGCCGACGTGGACCTGCTGATCACCGGCTGGGGCTGCCCGCCCCTGGACGCCGAGGTCCTGCGGGCCGCGCCCCGCCTGCGCGCCGTCGTGCACGCCGCGGGCAGCGTACGCGGCCATGTCACCGACGCCTGCTGGGAGCGAGGCATCGAGGTCTCCTCCGCCGCCGCGGCCAACGCCGTGCCGGTCGCCGAGTACACCCTCGCCATGATCCTTCTCACCGGAAAGCGGGTCCTGGAGAGCGCGCGCGACTACCGCAGCGCCCGTGCCCGGCCCGACTGGCTGCGTCCCGACCGCTCCATCGGCAACCACCGCCGTACCGTGGGCATCCTGTCCGCCTCCCTCATCGGCCGCCGCGTCATCGACCTGCTGCGCCCGCACGATCTCGACGTCCTGCTCCACGACCCGTACGTCGACGAAGGAGGTGCGGACGAACTCGGTGTGCGCCGAGTGGAGTTGGCTGAGCTGTTCCGGCACTCCGACACGGTCAGCGTGCACACCCCGCTGCTGCCCGAGACCCGTGGACTGGTCGGCCGCGAACTGATCGACTCCATGCGGCCCGGCGCCGTACTCGTCAACACGGCCCGCGGCGCCGTCGTCGACCAGGACGCACTCACCGACGCAGTGCTGGCCGGCCGCATCCGTGCCGTGCTCGACGTCACCGAACCCGAAGTCCTGCCGCCCGACCACCCGTTGTGGAGGTGCGGGAACGTCCTGCTCACCCCCCACCTCGCCGGCTCCCAGGGCAACGAACTGCGCCGCCTGGCCGATCTCGCGCTCTCCGAGATCGCGAGCTGGGCCGCCGGCGACGGCTTCCTCCACCCCGTACGACGCGAAAGGCTGGCTTTCCTCGCATGAGCATCCCCTTCGAACTGCCCCCGGAGAACCGCGACCTGAGCCCGTACACCGGCTACACCCGCGCCCACTGGGAGGCCGCCGCGGACGGGCTCCTCACCGCGGCCTGGCGCTGGAGCACCCCCGGCCACGCCCTGCTGGACCTGCCGGGACGCCCCTCCCGCTCGGGCGTGCGCTCCGACGGCCTCGAGGGATACGCGAGGACGTTCCTCGCCGCCGCCTTCCGGGTGGCCGGCGCGGACGGGGGCGACCCCCACGGCCGGCTCGAGCGCTACGCGAGCGGACTCGCCGCCGGCACCCGTACCCCGGGCCGCGACGACACCGAGTCCTGGCCGTTGATCCTGGACTTCACGGTGCAGGGCCAGCCCATGGTCGAGTCGGCGTCGATCGCCCTCGGTCTGCGCCTGACGGCCCCCTGGCTGTGGAAGAACCTCGACCCCGGCGTGCAGGACCGCGCCGAGGAATGGCTGCGGGGCGCACTGCGGCACACCCCCGCGCCGAACAACTGGTACCTCTTCCCGTACACGGTCGCAGGGTTCCTGGAGTCCGTCGGCCGCGGCGACAGTGAGACGGCCGCGGCCCGGCAGCGCGCGGTGGAACTCCTGGAGAGCTGGTACCAGGGCGACGGCTGGTACACCGACGGGGACATGCGGGCCTTCGACCACTACAACGGCTGGGCCCTGCACCTCTACCCGGTCCTCGACGCCCATCTCTCCGGCGACGCGGACGCCCTGGCCCACTACGGTTCCCGGCTGCGTTCCCATCTGGAGGGCTTCGCCCTCATGTTCGGCGCGGACGGGGCACCGATGCACTACGGACGGTCGCTCACCTACCGCTTCGCCGCTGCGTCGGCCGTCGCGCTGGGAGCGGTGACCGGATACAGCCCGCTGACACCGGGAGCCTCGCGCCGCATCGCCGACGGCACTCTGCGTCACTTCCTGGACCGGGGCGCGCTGACCGACGACGGACTGCTGAGCCTCGGCTGGTACGGCCCGCACGACGCCGTGCTGCAGACCTACTCGGGCCCGGCGTCCCCGTACTGGGCGTCGAAGGCCTTCGTCGCGCTGCTCGCCCCCGCCGGCCACGCCTTCTGGGCGGGCCGTGAGGAGCCGGCACCGGTGGAGGAGGCCGACCGGGTGCTCGCCCTGTCCGGGCCCGGACTGCTCGTCCAGGCGACCCGGGCCGACGGAGTCGTCCGTCTGCACAACCACGGCAGCCACCATGTGAGCCCCTACCAGGCGGAGTCGGCAGCCGAGGACGACCCGCACTACGGGCGCCAGGCCTACTCGACCCGCACCGGCCCGACCGCGACCGGGAACATCGCCGACAACCACCTGTCCGTGGTGGTCGGCGGCCGGCCCAGTGTGCGCCGCCGCGTCCACCCGCTGGGTGCCGGACACGGCGACGGGTGGGGCTGGGCGGCCTCCTGGCACCGGCCGGTGTTCGCCGGCGGCCCGCCGATGGTGCCGGGCCTGCGGGTGGAGAGTGTCACGGTGGCCCACGGCCGTCACGAACTGCGGGTGCACCGTGTGACGGGAGCGCCGGCGGGCTCCCTCGTCACGCACACCGGCTGGGCCACCGGCCCCGACGAGCCGCTGGTCTCTTCCCTGCACGGCCTGCACGGCTGGGACGCTCCCGCCGCGGACCCGATCCGCGCCCCCCAGGGCACGGCCTTCACCCGCTGGGCCCGGGTACCCCGGCTCAGCGGCCGCTCCCACGGCACGTCCGTACACGTCAGCCTGGCGAGTCTGACCGCCGAACCCGACCCGCGGCCCCTGATGGAGGCGGTTCAGGAGGTCCGGGTGGACGGGGGGAGCACGGTCGAGGTCGTGTGGGCCGGCGGCGGAGCCCGCACCCGGATCGCGTTCGACCCGGTGGAGGTCAGCCACACGGATCAGTGACTCCGGGCGGGCTGCGGGCCCGTGTCGAACCGGTGCAGGGGCAGGGGCGTCGTCCGGGAGGGCGGCGCTCCTGCCGTGTCCGGACCCCGGTCCGTCGAAGGACGTTGTGTTCATGCCATTGACAAGTGAGGCAGGAGCCCGAAACTCTCACTCCAGGAGCCGCAAGAAATGAACTGATGGACGCAAAAGACGTATGACTGGTCGGCATTCTGTGGCAGATGCCCCCTGCCTGCCCGGATGCCCACCTGCCCCGCCACCCGTCCGCACTCAGCCGGCTCCGTCCCGCTCCGCCGTACGTCCCGCGCTCGCCCGACCACGCCCCAGCACCCGCCGTGGAACGAGGACTTCATGAGACGGAAGCGATTCGGCCCCCGGACGATCACCGGCCTGCTCCTGGCCGGCCTGGTCGCCTTCGGCCTTCACCCCGCACCGGCCATCGCCGCGGAACCGGCCGTCCGCGGGCCCAACCTGGCGCTCGGCAAAAGCGTCACAGCCGGTGGCTCCCACCCCGGTCACCCCGTCACCAACGTGACCGACGGCAGCCAGCAGACCTACTGGGAGGGCCCTGCGGGGTCCTTCCCGCAGCCGGTACGCGTCGACCTCGGCGGCACCGTCGAGGCTGACCAGGTGGTCCTGGAACTGCCCACCGGCTGGGAGGCCCGCACCCAGACCCTCACCGTGGAGGGCAGCACCGACGGCACCTCCTTCACCACCCTGTCCGCCTCCGCCGCCCGCGGCTTCGACCCCGACGACGGCAACACGGTCACCGTGGACTTCGCCGCCCGGGACCTGCGCCACATCCGCGTGCGGGTGACCGCAAACACCGGCTGGAACGCAGCCCAGTTGTCCGAGATCGAGGTCTACGACAGCGACGCCGGCACCGACCCCGAGCAGCCACCGGCCGACGGGACCAACCTGGCGCTGAACAAGCCCGTCCAGGCCTCCTCCACCGTGCACCAGTTCGTGGCGCGGAACGCCAACGACGGGCAGACGGAAACCTATTGGGAGTCGTCGGGCCATCCCGCCACGCTCACGGTCCAGTTGGGTGCGAACGCCGATCTCTCCGGCGTCGTCGTGAAGCTCAACCCCGCCGCGGTCTGGGAGACCCGGACGCAGAGCATCGAAGTCCTCGGACGCGAGCAGGCGGCGAGCGGCTTCACCTCGATCAAGGCCCGTGCCGACTACACGTTCAACCCCGCCTCCAACGGCAACACGGTCACCATCCCGGTCACCGGCCGCCATGCCGACGTACAGCTGAGATTCACCCACAACTCCGCCGGATACGGCGCCCAGATCGCCGAGTTGGAGGTCATGGGCACCGCCGCTCCCCACCCCGATCTCGTCGTCACCGACCTCACCTGGACGCCCGCGTCCCCCACCGAGTCCGACGCCGTCACGGTCCGCGCGACCGTACGCAACGCCGGCACCGCCGCGTCCCCCGCCTCCACGCTGGACGTCGGCCTCGAGGGCACCGTCGCCGGCAGTGCCCCGGTCGGCGCGCTCGCCGCCGGCGCCTCCGCGACCGTCTCCGTGGACGTGGGCAAGCGGGCCCGGGGCACCTACACGGTGTCCGCCGTGGTCGACCCCACGGACACCGTTTTCGAGCAGGACGACACCAACAACAGCCGCACCGCGACGGACAAGCTGACCGTGGCCCAGAGCCCCGGACCCGACCTGGAGGTCCGCGCGATCGCGACCGACCCGGCGAGCCCCGCCGTCGGCGCCGCCGTCTCCTTCACGGTCACCGTGCACAACCGGGGCACCTCGGCCGTGCCCGCCGGCTCCGTCACCCGGCTGGAGGTGGGCGACCGTACCCTCGACGGCACCACCGGGGCGGTCGCCGCAGGCGCGAGCGTCCCGGTCACCGTCGACGGCACCTGGACCGCCACCGGCGGGTCGAGCATTCTCACCGCGACCGCGGATGCCACCAACAGAGTCGCCGAGACCAACGAGAACAACAACATCCTCACTCGCTCCCTCGTCGTCGGCCGCGGCGCCGCCGTGCCGTACACCGAGTACGAGGCGGAGGACGGCACCTACCAGGGAACGCTCCTGACAGCCGACCCCAAGCGGACGTTCGGCCACACCAACTTCGCCACCGAGTCCTCCGGCCGTAAGTCTGTCCGCCTCAACTCCACCGGCCAGTACGTGCAGTTCACCTCCTCGGGACCGACCAACTCGATCGTCGTACGCAACTCGATCCCGGACGCCCCAGGCGGCGGCGGCACCGAGGCGACCCTGAGCCTGTACGCGGAAGGCGAGTTCGTACAGAAGATCGGCCTCAGCTCCAAGCACAGCTGGCTGTACGGCAACACCGACCAGCCCGAAGGGCTCACCAACACCCCGCAGGCCGACGCCCGCAGGCTGTTCGACGAGTCCCATGCCCTGCTCGGCCGGAGCTTCCCGAAGGGCACCACCTTCCGGCTCCAGCGCGACAACGACGACACCGCCGCGTTCTACATCGTCGACCTGATCGACCTGGAGCAGGTCGCACCGCCCACCGACCGGCCCGCGGGCTGTGTCTCCATCACCGAGTACGGCGCGATCCCGGGCGACGGGATCGACGACACGGACGCCCTTCAGCGGGCCGTGACCGCCGACCAGAACGGGCAGATCGACTGTGTGTGGATCCCGCCGGGCCAGTGGCGGCAGGAGCAGAAGATCCTCACCGACGACCCGCTCAACCGCGGCCCGCACAACCAGGTCGGCATCCGCGACGTCACCGTCCGGGGCGCCGGCATGTGGCACTCCCAGTTCCACACCCTCACCCCGCCGCACCAGTCGGGCGGCATCAACCACCCGCACGAGGGAAACTTCGGCTTCGACATCGACGACAACACCCGGATCTCGGACATCGCCATCTTCGGCTCGGGCACCATCCGCGGCGGCGACGGCGGAGCCGAGGGCGGCGTCGGCCTGAACGGCCGATTCGGCAAGAACACGAAGATCAGCAACGTGTGGATCGAGCACGCCAACGTGGGCGCCTGGGTGGGCCGCGACTACAGCAACATCCCCGAGCTGTGGGGCCCCGCCGACGGGCTGGAGTTCACCGGGATGAGAATCCGCAACACCTACGCGGACGGCGTCAACTTCGCCAACGGAACCCGCAACTCACTCGTGGAGAACTCCTCGCTGCGCAACACGGGCGACGACGCGCTGGCCGTCTGGGCGAGCAAGTACGTCAAGGATCCGTCCGTCGACATCGGCCACGACAATCACTTCCGCAACAACACCGTCCAACTTACCTGGCGCGCCAACGGCATCGCGGTCTACGGCGGCTACGGCAACACCATCGAGAACAACCTGATCCACGACACGATGAACTACCCGGGCATCATGCTGGCGACCGACCACGACCCGCTGCCCTTCTCCGGACGGACCCTCATCGCCAACAACGCGCTGCACCGCACCGGCGGAGCCTTCTGGAACGAGGACCAGGAGTTCGGTGCCATCACCCTGTTCGCACAGGGGCCCGACATCCCGGGAGTGGTGATCCGCGACACCGACATCCATGACTCGACGTACGACGGCATCCAGTTCAAGACGGGCGGCGGTGCCATGCCGGACGTCCGGATCAGCAACGTCACGATCGACAGGTCCAACAACGGGTCCGGCATCCTCGCCATGGGCGGCGCCCGTGGCAGCGCCACTCTGACGGACGTCACCATCACCGGTTCGGCCGAGGGCGATGTGCTGATCGAACCCGGCTCGCAGTTCGTGATCAACCGGTAGCCCCACCGCGCCCCCTTCGCACCGCGCCGGGCGACAGGCCCGTACTCCACCCGGGTACGGGCCCCGGTGCGTCCGGACGGCCTCGCCGCCGGGCGCGCCACCCCCACCCAGTACGTCACAATGTGCAAGGGGATGGATGCGTATAGTGACACGCCGGGCCGAGCCCGGGTCTCACACGAGCGGGCGCATGTGCGACATCCTTCCCGAGGGTAGAGATACCGGACCCATAGAAAGAGAGCGGAACAGTGGCGGTTCACAGTGCGTCGGACTCGGTCGAGTCGGACTCCTACGAGGACGAGCTGCCGGTCCGGCGCAGGCGTCCCGGCAACGTGGTCGTCAAGTGGCTCACCACCACTGACCACAAGACCATCGGCACGCTGTATCTCACGACGTCGTTCACATTCTTCATCTTCGGCGGCATCCTCGCGCTGGTCATCCGCGCCGAGCTGGCCCGGCCCGGCCTGCAGATCGTGTCGAACGAGCAGTACAACCAGGCGTTCACCATGCACGGCACGATCATGCTGCTGATGTTCGCGACCCCGCTGTTCATCGGTTTCGCGAACTGGATCATGCCGCTCCAGATCGGCGCGCCCGACGTCGCCTTCCCGCGGCTGAACCTGTTCTCCTACTGGCTGTTCCTGTTCGGCTCACTGATCGCGCTCGGCGGCTTCCTCACCCCGGACGGCCCGGCCAGCTTCGGCTGGACCGCCTACAGCACGCTGTCGGACTCGGTCCGCACGCCTGGGCTCGGCGGTGACCTGTGGGTCATGGGCCTGGCCCTCTCCGGCTTCGGCACCATTCTCGGTACGGTCAACTTCATCACCACGATCGTCTGCATGCGCGCTCCCGGCATGACGATGTTCCGCATGCCGATCTTCACCTGGAACGTGCTGCTGACCGGTGTACTGGTCCTGCTCGCCTTCCCGGTACTGGCCGCCGCGCTGCTGGCCCTGGAGGTGGACCGGAAGTTCGGGGCCCACATCTTCGACGCGGCCAACGGCGGGCCGCTGCTCTGGCAGCACCTGTTCTGGTTCTTCGGCCACCCCGAGGTGTACATCATCGCGCTGCCGTTCTTCGGCATCGTCTCCGAGATCATCCCGGTCTTCTCCCGCAAGCCGATCTTCGGCTATCTGGGTCTGATCGGCGCGACCATCGCGATCGCGGGTCTGTCGGCGACGGTGTGGGCGCACCACATGTTCGCCACGGGCGGTGTGCTGCTGCCGTTCTTCTCCTTCATGACCTTCCTGATCGCGATCCCGACCGGGGTGAAGTTCTTCAACTGGCTGGGCACCATGTGGAAGGGGTCGCTGAGCTTCGAGACACCGATGCTCTGGTCGGCGGGCTTCCTGGTGACCTTCCTCTTCGGTGGTCTCACGGGCGTCATCCTGGCCTCGCCGCCGCTGGACTTCCACGTCACCGACTCGTACTTCGTGGTGGCGCACTTCCACTACGTGGTGTTCGGCACCGTCGTCTTCGCGATGTTCGCCGGCTTCCACTTCTGGTGGCCGAAGTTCACCGGCAAGATGCTCGACGAGCGGCTCGGGAAGATCACCTTCTGGACGCTGTTCGTCGGCTTCCACG
Organism: Streptomyces incanus; assembly: GCF_042656345.1. Classification (NCBI taxonomy): domain Bacteria; kingdom Bacillati; phylum Actinomycetota; class Actinomycetes; order Kitasatosporales; family Streptomycetaceae; genus Streptomyces; species Streptomyces incanus. Next base: position 38,413 of record NZ_JBHSPC010000083.1, on the reverse strand, counting down.
GAACCTTCCTGATCCAGCACTGGCTGGGTGCCGAGGGCATGCCCCGCCGGTATGCGGACTACCTGGCGGCCGACGGCTTCACCGCGCTGAACACGGTCTCCACCATCGCGTCGTTCCTGCTCGGCCTGTCGATGCTGCCGTTCCTCTACAACGTCTGGAAGACGGCCAAGTACGGCGAGAAGGTCGAGGTCGACGACCCCTGGGGCTACAGCCGTTCACTCGAATGGGCCACCTCCTGCCCGCCCCCGCGGCACAACTTCCTCACCCTGCCGCGGATCCGCAGCGAGTCCCCGGCCTTCGACCTGCACCACCCGGCGATCGCGGCGTACGACCGGGAGGAGAACCGCCCCGAGCACTCCGCGGTCCAGCCCCCCGGGGACCAGGCCTGACAGGAGTGATCCCGCAGCCCAGCGTGGAGGAGCATGTGAATCCGAGCCAGGACAGCGCCCGCGGCCTCGACCAGTTCGAGGGGTACCTGCTGTGGGCGGCCGAAGTCGAGGACGCCCGGCGTCGGGCCGAGCGGTTCACCGAGCAGTTGCCGTGGCTGACGACCGCACAGCGCGAGGACGTGGAACGCGTCTACACCGCCGACCGCATCGAGGCCTCCCGCGTGACACTGGTCCGGATCTGCGACCGGGCGGCCGAGCTCCGCGACATGTACGCCCACCGCTATCGTCGGCTCCGGGTGCGGTGCGTGGCCGCCGCGGTCGTGGGCATGGCGAGTGGTGCGGGTGCCGTCCTCGCTTTCCTCATCGGGGAATGACGGCTCGCCGCCCCGCCGGGGCCACCGAAGGCCGCCGCCCCGGCGGGCAGATGGGGGACGTTGCCCGGACTCGCGCAGGGAGCGCGGCGTTTCGGCCGAGCCGAAGTCAGGCCGACCCCATGGCCTTATTGGCCGAAGGCCCGCACCGCGGGTGTCCCCGAGCGCCGTCCCCGGGCGACCGGCGGTCCGCCGCCCCCGCCCGGGGCCGCAGCCGGCTGCCGATGCCGGCCCTCGCCCTCCTGATGGCAGTGCTCCTCACCGGCTGCGCAGCGACCACCGGCAGCACGGCGGGGAAGTCGTCCCCCACGGCTGCCGCCCCCGCAGCGGTCGCTCCCACGGCCGCCGCCCCATCGGCAGCCGGAGCACCGGGGGACGCAGAGGCAGGACACGAAGCGCCGGGTACCGGAACACCCGGCGTGGAGAGCACCACACAGGGCCGGACCGACGCCGGAGCATACCCCGACACCCCCGCCCCGCTCGGCGGCCTCGGTCCCCGCACGCTGGCCTTGATCCCCGAGAGCACCCGGCAGGCCGTCGTCGTCACCGGCAGGAGCCGGGACGCGAACCGCTCGGAGGCCGTGCTGTACCGGCGTACCGCATCGGGCTGGGAGGCGGGCATGGCCTGGCCCGCCCACAACGCCCTCAACGGCTGGACCGACGACCACCTGGCGGGCGACCTCCGCTCGCCCGTCGGTGTGTTCACCCTCAGCGACGCGGGGGGCCTGTTGCCGGACCCGGGCACCCTGCTGCCGTACGACGAGTCGCCCGGGTTCTCCATCGGCGGCACGGGCTTCATGGGGGAGCCGCTCGACGGGTCCTTCGACTACGTCGTGGCGATCGACTACAACCGTGTCCCGGGCACCTCCCCGCTCGACCAGACCCGCCCGCTCGGCGCCGACCGGGGCGGCGGCATCTGGCTGCACGTGGACCACGATGGGCCCACCCAGGGCTGCGTGAGCCTTGAGGAACGGCACATGAGGCAACTCCTGCTGGCCCTCGACCCCGAGCGGCACCCGGTGATCGTCATAGGGGACGCCGGGTCACTGAGCAGATGAACGGGACACCCGGGTCCGATGCCGGGGCTCCGCGGCGGGGGCGGGCGGGGCTCGAGCCGACGGTCAGGACGCGATCCCGACCCCGTCCGCACGGCTCCACGACCGTTCCTGCGCCGCTGTCACGGCCGGCCAGGTCGGGCCGCCCGGCCGCGGCCACACCCGCGAGGCGCAGGACGAGGGCCGGTACGCCGGGTCGCAGAGGCAGCCGGTGTCGTACGCGCGGTCGAAGGAGGCGCAGGACACGGCGATCGACCGCGCCGCCGACTTCCCGCGCATGAACCACGACGCGACGGGAACGCCGGACGGCCAAGGCCAGGGGTCGGCGGTCGCGTTCAGACGGTTCGGCCCCGTAATCCGTAGCCCGTTCGGGTGGCGGTGGCGGGCGCGCGCCGGTCCACGCGCCGACGTGGCCGCGCCGTCACCGACGTCGGGCCCATGTCCTCACCCGCTCACCCGGATCCGCTTCAAAAGGCCCTCGTCGTGGCGACCGCCGCCACCGGGATCGTCGACGCCGTGGCCTTCCTCGGCCTCGGGCAGATCTTCACCGCCTTCACGACCGGCGATCTGCTCTTCCTCGGTTTCGCCCTCGCCGGGGCGAAGGACTGGAGCCCCTCGGGCCGGCCACGGCCCTGGCCCCTTCATCGCCGGTGTGATCGTCGGCAGCCGCCGGGGCGCGGCCCCGGCCGTCGAACGGTACCGGCGGTGGCTTCTGGCCCCGGCCTCCGTCGCCGCGGCCCTGACCGCGATCGGCCTGGGCACCGGCACCGGCCCGGAACCGGTGCCCCGGTACTACCTGGTGATCGCCCTGACCGCGGTGGCCACGGGGGTGTGCAGCGCGACCATGTGGCGGCTCAGGGCAGGCCTGAACACCATCCTGGTCACCGGCACCCTCATCACCTGGATCAGGACGTCGGCCCTGGGCGGCGGCCGGCGCCATCACGAGGTCGCGCTGCCGGCGGTATCGGCCGGCGCCGCGATCGGCACCCTACTGCTGCGGCTGAGCGTGACGGCGGCGCTGCTGATCGCCGCCGCGGGAATGCTCGGCGGCGGGCCCCGCATCGTCGTCGAGCACGTCACCGGGATCCATCAGGACCGGGACATGCGATCCCGGCTCGATGACAGCGCCGCCGGACAGTGGTTGCGGCGGCGCTGCGGCCCGCACGGAGGTGCTGTGCGACGGCAGCATCCACAACAGAACCTGTTCCAGCGATGAGGTGGCGGCGAGAAATGCCGTTGGATTCCTGCCCGTTCTGCGCGTTGGCGCTCCTCGGCATGCAGGTGGGAGAACGGGTTCTCCTGCCGTTCGCCGGCCAAGTCATGGCATGTCTGCAGGTGATTCCGGCTGCCGCCGAGCCCGTCTAGGCTGTGCTCATGGAGCAGCGCGAGATCATGCAGCGGGGCGTCGGCATCCTCACCGAGGCACTCGAGATGCGGCGGCAACTCCGGGAGAACCCGGACGCCGAGGTGACCAGAAGCGGAGCGGTCTCCGCGCTCCTCGAAGAGATGCTGCCGCACATCCAGTTGCCGGCCGACGCGAGCCCCCGCGAGGTGGCGGAGATCGTCACCGAGAAGCTGGGGCCCGCCATCGTGCACATCACCTCCGCCCTCGCCTTCGCCTTCGTGCAGCTCGCCGAAGTGCACGACGCCGGCCGCACCGACGTGTCCTCCGCGGACGTCCTGCGCTCCATCTCGCTGCGCTACGAGCCCGGAGCGGAGCGGTAGGAGGGGGCCGCCCGACGGTTGAACGACCCCGGAGGGGAGGGGGTCCCGCGGAGTCACGGTCGGCAACGCTCTCAAACCCCTCGGAGGTTTTGGTGCTCGGATCCCCGCTCGGACCGCGTCCGTCCGTCCCTCGCGCCCGTCGTACCCTCTTCACCTTCCCGCCCGCCGCCCTGCTGGCCCTCGGTGCCCTCGCCGCCGCCCTCGCCGCGGAACCGGGCGGGGAAAGCTGGCCCGTGCGGCAGCTCGCGCGGGCGCGCGAGGGCGTGAGCGCCGAAGTGCGCGTCGACACCGTGGACGGCACGGTGACCCTGGCCGCCCGCAGGGGCGGCGTCACCGTGCTCGAACCCGCACCCGGCGGCATCGTCCCCGATACCGCCGACCGGGCCGGCACCCGGCTGCTGATGCAGGCGTCCGTCGCACATCGGCGACCGGCGGTACGCGCCGTGTCCGTCCCTTCGGCGACGGGCACGGCGCGCTCGGACCGGGGCGCCGCCGAAGCCGGTCCCGTTCCCGCCGGGAGCGCGGTGCACGGCCTTGCGGTCGGAGGGGACCCGGCAGCCCGTTCCCGCCGGTCGGCGCGGCCGTGCGGTCACTGACGGGAAGGCCTGCGAAGAGACCGAGGGCCATGCGGTTGCGCCAGGGGCCTTCGCGACAGGCCCGGCGCCGTCCTGGGGCCGCGCCGCAGGTCGTTCCGGACTCTTGACTCCTTACGTGCCAGTAGTCATCCTCGGCCCATAGTTTGCTCCGGCCATGACAAAAAATCGAGCGGACCCGGGCCACCGGCCCGGACCGCCCGAGGGGACGACCGTGCTGTTCTGCCGACGGAGGGACGTGGGCCGTGACCATCGCTCGACGCAGGTACGGCGGACGCCGTCATGTCGCCCTCGTCTCCCTGCTCCTGCTCGTGCTCGCCATGTCCCTCGGCCCGACGCCCAGTTCGGCGGCCGACGGCGGCTGGTGGGAGCCGGCCGCGCGACCGGCTCCGGACTCCGGCATCGGCGTCACCGGCGAACCCTTCACGGGTACCGATGCGCGCGGCGAGGTCCGCGGATTCGTCGACGCGCACAACCACCTCATGTCCAACGAGGCCTTCGGCGGCCGGCTCATCTGCGGCAGGCCCTTCTCGGAGAAGGGGATCGCCGACGCGCTCAAGGACTGCCCCGAGCACTACCCCGACGGCTCACTCGCGATCTTCGACTTCATCACCAACGGCGGTGACGGCAGGCACGATCCGGACGGCTGGCCCACCTTCGTGGACTGGCCCGCCCACGACTCCCTGACCCACCAGCAGAACTACTACGCCTGGGTCGAACGGGCCTGGCGCGGCGGGCAGCGGATCCTGGTGAACGACCTGGTCACCAACGGCGTGATCTGCTCCGTGTACTTCTTCAAGGACCGCGGCTGCGACGAGATGACGTCGATCCGGCTGCAGGCGAAGCTGACGTACGACATGCAGGCCTACATCGACCGGATGTACGGCGGCACGGGCAAGGGATGGTTCCGCATCGTCACCGACAGCGCGCAGGCCCGGCAGGTCGTCGAACAGGGCAAGCTCGCGGTCGTCCTGGGCGTCGAGACCTCCGAACCCTTCGGCTGCAAGCAGGTCCTGGACATCGCCCAGTGCGGCAGGGCCGACATCGACGCCGGGCTGGACGAGCTGTACGACCTCGGCGTACGCAGCATGTTCCTGTGCCACAAGTTCGACAACGCGCTGTGCGGAGTCCGCTTCGACGAGGGAGCGCTCGGCACCGCCATCAACGTCGGCCAGTTCCTGTCGACCGGCACCTTCTGGCGGACGGAACAGTGCACCGGGCCCCAGCACGACAACCCCGTCGGCCTGGCCGCCGCGCCCGGCGCCGAGGCGGAACTGCCGAAGGACGTCGACGTCCCCGCCTACGACCAGGACGCCCAGTGCAATGTGCGGGGACTCACCGACCTCGGCGAGTACGCGGTGCGCGGCATGATGAAGCGCAACATGATGCTCGAGATCGACCACATGAGCGTCAAGGCCACGGGCAGGGCGCTCGACATCCTCGAGGCCGAGTCCTACCCCGGCGTCATCTCCTCGCACAGCTGGATGGACCTGAACTGGACCGAGCGGGTCTACGGTCTCGGCGGCTTCGTCGCCCAGTACATGCACGGCTCGGAACACTTCGTCGAGGAGGCGAGGCGCACCGAGGCGGTGCGGGACGAGTACGGCGCGGGATACGGCTACGGCACCGACATGAACGGCGTCGGCGGCTGGCCCGCCCCGCGCGGCGCGGACGCGCCCGACCCCGTCACGTACCCCTTCCGCAGCGCGGACGGCGGCTCCGTCATCGACCGGCAGACCACCGGCGAGCGCACCTGGGACCTGAACACCGACGGAGCCGCGCACTACGGACTCGTCCCCGACTGGGTCGAGGACATCCGGCGCGTCGGCGGTCAGGACGTGGTGGACGACCTCTTCCGGGGTGCCGAGACCTACCTCGGCACCTGGGGCGCCTCCGAGCGGCACCGGCCCGCGGTCAATCTCGCCAAGGGCGCTTCGGCGACGGCGAGTTCGGCCGAGTGGAACCCGTTCACGAGCTACGCGCCCGGCCGGGCGGTGGACGGCGACCGGGGCACCCGCTGGGCCAGCGACTGGAGCGACGGCCAGTGGCTGCGCATCGACCTCGGCGCCACGCACGAGGTCGGGCGCGTCACCCTCGACTGGGAGCGCGCGTACGGGACGTCGTACCGCGTCGAGCTGTCCGCCGACGGCACCGGCTGGCGGACCGTCTGGTCCACCACAGCCGGCGACGGCGGCCTCGACACGGCCCGATTCACCCCGCAGCAGGCCCGCCACGTCCGCGTCGTGTTCCTGGACCGGGGGACGGAGTGGGGCTACTCCCTGTACGAGGTCGGCGTGCACGGCAGGTGACGGACCGGCGCGGGTCAACCGCACCGGTCCGACCGAGTCGTCGCAACCGAACCGTTTCGACCGCGCCGTGTCAGCCGTGCCGGGGCAGGGCGTCGTTCAGCAGTCTCCGGACCGCGTCCAGGGCGGCGGCGCGGTCCGCGGGGACGAGGCCGATCCGGGTGCGGCGGTCGAGCAGGTCGCTCTCGTCGAGCGCTCCCTCATGGCGCACCGCCCACAGCAGTTCGGCCCCGGTCACCGGATGGCCGGGCAGCACGGGGCCGCCCAGCCGGGCGTCGCGCACGCCGAGGGCGTGCACGGCGGGTGCCTCCGTCCCGTAGTGCCGCACGAGGCGGCGGGGTACGGGCAGGGCGGCGAGGACGCGCGGCGACGCGGCGCCCACGAGGGGCAGGGACGCGGTGCGCGACGGACCGGCCGGCAGCCGGCGGACGCGCACGGCGGTGTCGACGGCGTCCTCGGCCATGCGCCGGTACGTGGTGAGCTTGCCGCCGACGACGGTGACGACGCCCTCGGACGAGGTCAGCACCGCGTGCCGCCTCGAGACGTCGGCGGTCCTCGGCGCCGTCCCGGACCCGTCCGCCGAGGTGTCCAGCAGGGGGCGCAGGCCCGCGAAGGCCCCTACGACGTCGGCGCGGTGCAGCGGGACGTCCAGGACCGAGCACAGGACGTCCAGGAGGAAGCCGATGTCCGTCTCGGGCGCCTCCGCGACGTCGGGGACGGGGCCGCCCACGGGTTCGTCGGTGAGCCCGACGTAGACCCGGCCGTCGTCCTGGGGCAGGACGAGGACGAAGCGGTTGGTCTCCCCGGGGATCGGGATGTGCAGGCCGGCCGGAAGCGGGCCGAGGCTGTCCGGGCGCAGCACGAGGTGGGTTCCGCGCGAGGGGCGGATCCGGATGCCGTCGACGAGGCCGCCCGCCCAGACGCCGGACGCGTTGATCACCGCGCGGGCGCGTATCCCGCCCTCCTCCCCGGTGAGTTCGTCGCGGACCCGGGCACCGGACGCGGTCAGGTCCAGGGCCCGTACCCGAGTGAGGATCCGCGCCCCGTGCGCGGCGGCGGTGCGGGCGAGAGCGGTCACCAGCCGGGCGTCGTCGGTGAGCCGGCCGTCCCAGGACAGCAGGCCGCCGCGCAGCCCGTCGGCCCGTACGGCGGGGGCCAGATGGCGGGTCTCCGTTGCCGAGGTACGGCGCGGCGCGGGCAGGGTCGCACGCGCGGTACGGGCCGCCAGCCGCAGGGCGTCGCCGGCCCGGAAACCGGCCTGCGCCAGGGCGGACCGACCGGGGGAGACCAGGGGGGTGAGAGGCAGTACGAACGGCTGCGCGCAGACCAGGTGGGGGGCGGTGCGCTCCATCAGCACCCCGCGCTCGACCGCGCTCTCGTGGGCGACGTCGAGCCGGCCGGAGGCCAGATAGCGCAGCCCGCCGTGGATCAGCTTGCTGCTGAAGCGGGAGGTGCCGAAGGCCAGGTCGTGGGCGTCGACGGCGACTACGCTCAGCCCGCGGGACGCCGCGTCCAGGGCGGCCCCGGCGCCGGTGGCACCGAGCCCGACGACGAGGACGTCGACGACGTCGCCGCCGCCCACGGCCGCGGTCAGGTCGCGGGTGCGGCGGCCGGCGGACAGGGACGACGCGGAGGCGGCCGGTCCGGGGCGGGAGGTCATGGGGCGAGGGTCCTCTCCAGGATGTCGCGCAGTTCCGCGAGGAGGGCCTCGTAGGTGAGGTCCGGATCGTCCTCGTCGGTCATGGTCCGCAGGGACAGGGTGAAGGACTGGACGATCAACAGGACGGACCGCGCCTGCCGTTCGGAGTGCCCGGCGCGCACCGAGCCGTCGGCGTGCCCCTCGCGCAGGGTGTCGGCCAGCAGTTTCAGCATGGCTTCCTGACTCGCCCCGCGCCGGTCCAGCACGTAGGGCAGCAGCAGTTCGGGATCCACACCGACGATCTTCTGGAAGAGCGGATGCCCACCGAACGCGCGCACCCCCGCCACCAGCCCGTCGACCATCCTCGCCCGAGTGGCCAGTCCCGGCCGGGACTCGGGGACGGCCCCCGTGGCCACGCCGATCCACTCCCGTGTCATGAGGTCGCCGACCAGGGTGCGCACATCGGGCCACCGCCGGTACAGCGTCATACGGGAGACCCCGGCGCGGCGGGCCACGTCGGTCAGCGTGGTGCGACGGACCCCGACGGCCAGGACGCAGTCGCGCACCGCGTCGAGCACGGCGTCGTTGTCCGCTTGGTTGTGACGAATGGGCGTCATGTGTCACAGTGTAACGCCATGTGAGGCCGTCGGCGACGGCATCGCTCCCCTCGACCGGTGAGGACGACAGCCATGGACATGCTGTGGAGCGGCTGGGGCGACCCGGCCAGGGCCAAGCCGCTGCCCGACACCGTGATCGGGCTCCTGCGTGACATGCTCGGCGTCAAGCTGCGCCCGGCCGCACCGGTTGCCTTCGGCGAAGTGACCGTTCCCGAAACCCGGTTGGACCCTGCGGCGCGGCGTGCGCTGGCCGCCGCCCTGGGCGGTTCGGGCGGGGGCGCGAACGACGGCGAGGACCACCTGCGCACCGACCCGGAGACCCGGATCCGGCACACCCGCGGCAAGTCCACCCCCGACCTGCTGCGCATCCGGGACGGCGACGTCACCGACGCCCCCGAGGCCGTCCTGTACCCCGCGGGCCACGACCAGGTGCTCGCCGTCCTGCGCGCCTGCGCCGAACACGGCCTGGCCGTGGTGCCGTTCGGCGGTGGCACCTCCGTCGTCGGCGGACTCGCCCCCGGCCGGCCCCGCCCCTTCGTCGCCCTGGACCTGCGACGCATGGACCGCCTGCTCGCCCTGGACCCGGTCTCCCGCACCGCCACCCTGCAGCCCGGCCTGCGCGCCCCGCAGGCCGAGGCGCTGCTCGCCGGACACGGCTTCACCCTCGGACACTTCCCCCAGTCCTACGAGTGGGCCACCATCGGCGGCTTCGCCGCCACCCGCTCCAGCGGCCAGGCGTCCGCCGGCTACGGCCGTTTCGACGAGATGGTGCTCGCCCTCACCCTCGCCACCCCCGAAGGCACCCTCGACACCGGCCGCGCCCCGCGCTCGGCGGCCGGCCCCGACCTGCGCCAGCTCGTCCTGGGATCCGAGGGCGCCTTCGGTGTCATCACGTCGGTGACCGTCCGGATCCGGCCCGTTCCCCGGGCCCGCCCCTACGAGGGCTGGCGCTTCGACTCCTTCGAACAGGGGGTTGCCGCGCTGCGCCGCCTCGCCCAGGACGGGCCGCGCCCCACCGTGCTGCGGCTGTCCGACGAGACCGAGACGCTGATCGGCCTCGCCCGGCCCGAGGCGATCGGCTCCGGCACCGCGCAGCCCGCCGGATGCACGGCCGTCGCCGGCTACGAGGGCACGGAGGAGGACACCGCGTACCGCAGGCAGGGCGCCGCGGTCGTCCTGAGCGCGTGCGGCGGAACCCCGCTGGGCGAGGAGCCCGGCCGGAACTGGGCGCACGGCCGCTTCTCGGCCCCGTACCTGCGCGACTCCCTCCTCGACGCCGGGGCGCTGGCCGAGACGTTGGAGACCGCGACGTTCTGGTCCCGCGTGCCCGAGTTGTACACCGCCGTCCGTGACGCCCTCACCGGCACACTCACCCAGGCCGGCACCCCGCCCCTGGTGATGTGCCACATCTCCCACATCTACGAGAACGGCGCCTCGCTGTACTTCACCGTGGTCTCGGCCCAGGGCGACGGCGACCCCGTGGCGCACTGGACGCGCGCCAAGCACGCCGCCGACGAGGCGATCCTCGCCGCCGGCGGCACGATCACCCACCACCACGCCGTCGGCACCGACCACCGGGACTGGTACGTCCGCGAGATCGGCCCGCTGGGCACCGACGCCCTGCGCGCCGTGAAACAGCGCCTGGACCCGGCCGGAATCCTCAGCCCCGGCGTTCTCCTGCCCACGGACTGACGCGCGGCCCACCGGCGGCTGACCCACCGGGCGACCGCCCTTCCTCCGACCGCCCGACCGTCCCGCCGGACCATGTCCCCTCCCCATCCCGTCGGCCCGCCCGGAGGCACCCGATGCGACAGTTCACCGCCGTCGTCAATCCCACCGCGGGCGGATCCACCGGAGCGGCCGCGCTGCTCGCCCTCGCGCGCCTGCTCCGGGAGGCTGGCGCCGAACTGCACACGGAGTACAGCCGCAGCCTGGCCCACGCGCGGGAACTGGCCCGCGCCGCGGGCCGGCGGGGCCGGGTGGTGCTGGCGGTCGGCGGGGACGGCATCGCCGGAGGCATCGGCGGCGCGCTGAGCGGAACCGGCGCGACCCTCGGTCTCGTACCGGCGGGCCGTGGCAACGACTTCGCCCGTGCCCTGGGCCTGCCCGTCGATCCCGCGGCCCTGGCCCGGATACTGCTGCACAACGAACCGCGACCGGTCGACACCATCGAGGTCGAGTCGGCCGTCCACGACCGCACCGTCGTCCTCGGCAGCGTCTACGCAGGCGTGGACGCGCTCGCCAACCGTCACGCCAACCGGTCCCGGCTGCTGCGGGGCTCCGCCTCCTACTACGCCGGTGGCCTGCGCGCGGTCACCGGCTGGCGGGCGGCGCGCTACCGGGTCACGGTGGACGGCGAGGAACACACCCACATCGGATACACCGTGGTCGCCGCCAACTCCGGCTTCTACGGATCGGGCCGCGTCATCGCCCCCGACGCCCGCGTCGACGACGGCGTCCTGGAGATCGTGATGATCGCAAACGCCCCGCGGTGGCTGTTCTTCAGCCTGATGAACGACCTCAGGACCGGCGCCCACGTCCACCGGCCCCAGGTGCGGATCCTGCGGGGCAGGGAGATCCGCATCCTTGCCGACCGGGACGTCCCCTACGGGGCGGACGGCGAGGTCGAGGCGGTCCTCCCGGTGACGCTCAGGGTCCTCCCCGGATCGCTCCGCGTGCTCCGCTGACCGGCCCCGGCGGCGCCCCGCGTCAACGCGGCGACGGACGGTGCGCGCGGTACGGCGCTGGGATCCTTCATGTGCGGCAGGCCGTCAGGCCGCCTTGCCGAGGAAGGACAGCAGCGCCTTGTTGACCTCCTCGGCATGCGTCCACAGCAGGCCGTGCGGGGCGTCCTCGATCTCCACGTACTCGGCGCTCGGCAGTGCCTGGTGGAACGGGCGCCCGGTCGAGTCGATCGGCAGGATGTTGTCCGCCGTGCCGTGCAGGATCAGGGCGGGTACGTCGATGGCGGGGAGGTCGCCCCGGAAGTCGGTGAACCACGTCATCGGCGAGGCCGCCGCGGCGAAGAATCCGCCCGAGGAAGCCGTGCACCAGCTGTTGCGAACGGATTCCGGGCTGATCCGGCTGCCGAGGTTCTCGTCGAGGTTGTAGAAGTCCTTGAAGAACGACGTGTAGAACGCGTACCGGTCCGCCCTCACCGACGACGAGAGGCCCTCGAAGAACTCGCGGGGCGCCGCACCGGTCGGGTTGTCGTCGGTCTTCAGCAGACAGGGTTCCAGAGAGGAGAGGAAGGCCACCTTGGCGATCCGGCCCGAGCCGAACCGGCTGACGTAGCGGGCGACTTCACCGGTGCCCATGGAGAACCCGACGAGCACGGCGTCCGAGACGTCGAGGGTCTCCAGGACCGTGTTCAGATCGGCGGCGAAGGTGTCGTAGTCGTAGCCCGTCGTCGGCTGGCTCGACCGTCCGAACCCGCGCCGGTCGTAGGTGATCACGCGGTACCCGGCGTCGAGCAGCGCGGCGGACTGCTTCTCCCAGGAGTGGCCGTCGAGCGGGAACCCGTGGATGAGGACCACGGGCTGTCCGGACCCGTGGTCCTCGTAGTAGAGCTCGATGTCGGTGGAGTTCTCGCGTCCCACGGTGATGTGAGGCATGGGCTTTCGTCCCTCCTCGGCTTGGTGTCGGACGACCCGGCCCCACGGCCCCGCCGGGGCAGCGCAACCGGGCGACCCCTCCAGGTTCGCGCGACCTGCGCGAGCCCGCATCCGGTCACGTGCCGACGAGGGGGTGTGGCTGCCGGACCACGCCCCCTGGGCGGGGCCCGGCAGCGGTCTGCCGGTCCGGTGGCGCCGGGACGAGGTCAGCCGTTGCGGGGCTGCACGGTCATGACCAGCCTGCGAGGGCGGACGGTGGCACGGGCCACCGGCTCGACGACCTGACCGGGGGGCAGGGTCAGCCGGATCCTGCGCAGGATCGTCGCGAGGGCGGTGACCAGTTCGGTGAGGGCGAAACGGTCGCCGATGCACTTGTGCTTGCCCGCGCCGAACGGGAGGAAGCCCGGCGGCGGACTGCTGTCCAGCCACCGGTCCGGGGTGAAGGCCGATGGATCGGGGAACAGCTCGGGATCGCGGTGGAGGGCGTGCTGGCAGTAGGCGAGTTCGGTGCCGGGAGGCAGGGTCCACCGGCCGAGGCGGGTCTCGGTGACCGTACGCCGGGTGACGAGCCAGCCGGTGTGGTGCAGCCGCAGCGTCTCGGTGATGACGCGGTTGAGGTAGGGCAGCCGGGACAGATCCTCGAAGGTCACCGCTTTCCCCCCGAGGACCTCGTCGAGTTCGCCCAGTACCCGCTTCTCGACATCGGGATGGCGGGCGAGTTCGTACAGTGCCCAGGAAAGCACCGACGCCGTCGTCTCCGTACCGGCCACGGCCAACGTCAGGATCTCCGATGAGATCTGATGACTCGTCAGTGGATGCCCGGTCTCCTCGTCCTGGGCTCGCAGCAGCAGGGACAGCATGTCCCCGGTGTCGCGTCCGGAGGCCTGCAGTTCACCGACCGCCGTGTCGATGGTGGCGCGCACGGCGTCGCGTGCCCGGTCGAAGCGACGGTTGGCGGGCAGCGGCAGGCGTTCGGCCCAGTCGGGCAGCATGACGCGGGACCCGACCCCGTTCATCACGACCGACAGGTCACGGCGGAGCCGGCGGAAGGTCCGCTCGTCCAGGCTGCCGGAGAAGACGGTCTTGGCCAGCATGTCCAGAGACAGTTTGACCATCGCCTCGCGTACGTCGAGGGCTTGGCCGGGGCGCCAGCCGTCGGTGGCGCCGGACGCCTCCTCGCGCATGATGTCGACGTACCCGGCGATCTCGCCGTGGGTGAAAGCCGGTTGCAGCTGGCGCCGTTTGCGGACATGGGTCTGCCCCGCGGCGGTGACGACGGAGTCGCCCAGCAACTGGCCCATCTTTTCGAAGAATCTGCCCTTGTCGAGGCTCGGGCCGAGTGTGACGAGCATGGTGCGGATCAGGGCCGGGTCCTGGACCACGACCGTCCGTGTCCCGGGCTGCAGGGTGATCTCGACGAGTGGGCCGTAGGCGGCGCGGAGCGAGGCGATGAATCCCAGGTTGTCACGCAGGAGGTGGACCGCGTGGCCGAGGACCGGAAGTGATCCGGAGGCCCTGGGTATGGGGGGAGGGGCGGAGAGCGTCACGTGGGGTGCTCCCTTCACGGTGATGTCCGGCGCGTTGATCACTTCCCTCCTACGAGGGATGGCTAACCGGACACACCACATGTCCTGCACCATGTGCCCCGTGCGAACCGCCCGCCCGCCCCGGCGAGGCCGGCGGCGGGCGGGCGGGCGGGAGCGGCGTCCCCCGGAACTCAGCCGGCGTACACCCTGCCCTCCTTCACCACGTAGTGGACCGGGCCGGAGCAGCCGATGGACGGAGTGACCAGCAGGCTGACCGTGAGGGGTGCGGGCTCCGTGCTCGCTGTCGAGAACTGGCAGATGGCGCCCGTACCGGTGAGCGGATACCAGAACCAGCCGTCCACGTCGCCGACGGTCACGCGGTCCGACTCCTTCCAGGCGCCGTCGGACCGCGTGTACACCTGAAGGCGCACGGACGCGGCGTACCTGTCCTCGACCGAGCGGAGCGCGGTCAGGGTGATCCGGTAGTCGGTGCCGAGGACGGACGACGCGATCTGCCGATGCTGCGGCGCGGCGGGCTCCGCGTTCGACGCCCCGGCGCCGGCGGCACCGAGAGCCGCCGTCATCAGGACGGTGAGCGCCGCGGCGGCGCCACGACGGGTGCGAGAGCGAATCGGGCTCATGTGGTTCATGCTGCTCCCCCGTGGGAACGAGTGCGAGTCAAAAGGACACGGAAAGCCGAACCGTTCGAACACCTCCCCTTCCGGGAGGTTCCATGAGGTTCACTGAGAAAGACACCCGGAACGGCCTTGGGGTTGCACGGCGGGCCGCGGCCGCCCTCGCCGTACTACGCCCGTCCGGTGAACTCCCAGCTCCCGTGCGGTATCCGGAAGATCACGAACCCTGGCTCCGTACGGAGATACCGCGCCCCCGGCGGTACCGTGACCTGGGACCGCCCGTCCGCCGGTACGTGCACCTCGGCGGCCGACCCCACGGGGACCCGCACCACCAGCCGCAGCCGGCTGTCGATCCGGGACCACGACACCGCGGCCGGCCCGCGCACCGTCCGTATCGTGGTGCGCGCCCAGTCCAGGCCCGTACGCGCGTCGGGCCGCACCACGAAGGTGCCGTAGCCCGCGTCGCCCGGCCGCAGCCCGGCCACGTTCTCGTAGAGCCACTGGGCGACCGTGCCCTGGAAGTAGTGGTCGCGGGAACGGGAGTCGGCCGGCCACATCTCCCACATGGTGTCGGCGCCCTGTGCGTGCCAGTACCCCCAGCTCGGGTACGTCCGCTGGGTCGCGATGGCGTGGGCCACGTCCGGGCGCCCGTGGGCGCACAGTGCCCGCAACAGCACGCTGGTGCCCAGTGCCCCGGTGTTCAGATGGTTGCCTCGCTCCTCGATGTCCCGCACCAGGCTGTCGACGACGGTGGCGCGGGCCCCGGCCGGCACCATCCCGAAGGCCAGGGGCACGGCGTTGGACGTCTGCCGGTAGTCGGGGTCCTTCGCCGTGCGGTAGTACCCCTCGGACCCGAGGAAGGCAAGGTTCAGGGCGTCCCGCAGATTCCCGGCGGCCTCGCGGTAGCGGTCCGCGGTCCCCCTCTCGCTCAGCAGTTCGCCCAGTTCCGCGGTGTGCAGCAGGGCGCGGTACAGGTAGGCGGTCGCGGTGAGCCGGGTGTCCTCAGGGGGATTCCCGCCGTAGCCGGGCGGCAGATAGTCGCCCAGCGCGGTGACCGCCAGACCGTCCCGCAGCCGGGCCAGCTCCCAGTCCAGGTAGCGCACCAGCGCGTCCCAGTGCGCGCGGGCGGCCCGTTCGTCGCCGTACACGCGGTACATCTCGCGCACCACGAACGGGTAGACCGTGGTCCACTCGGGGGAGGGCCCCAGATCGCCGTAACCCCAGCCGCCGCTCGGCACGATCACCGGCAGCTGTCCCTCCCCGGTCTGGCTGTCCGCCAGGTCGCCGAGCCACTTGGACAGGAACCGGTGCACCCCGAAGGCGTAGGCCATGACGGGCGCCCCGAGCTGTGCGTCGCCGGTCCAGCCGTTCTTCTCGTACATGGGCGTGTCGGTCGGGATGCCGTGCAGATTGTTGAGCACGGTCCGGCGCATGGCCTTGTCCAGCCACTCGTAGAACGGCTCGGAGCAGGCGAAGGAACCCACCTCCTCGACAGGCGTGTGCACCAGCCGGCCGAGCACCTGGTCGGTGGAGGGACGCGCGGGCAGTCCCGTGATCTGCACGTAGCGGAAGCCCTTGTACGAGAACGAGGGCTCCCAGACCTCTTCCTCGCCACCCGCGCAGATGTACTCGTCGGTCTGGAACCGGCCGGGGACATGGCCCGTCTCGGCGTGCACACTGCCGTCCTCCTTCAGTTTCTCGCCGTGCGTCAGGCTCACCAGGTCGCCCTCGGCGGCGCCCCGCACGGTCAGGCGGGTCCAGCCCGCCATGGTGCGACCCATGTCGACCACGTACACCCCGGGACGCGGTTCGCCGACTGCCGCGGGACGCACGGTGTCGACGATCTCGATGGGGTCGTGCGGCTGGGCGCGCAGCCGCCCTGCCGGTGCCTCCTGGACCCGGGCGGCACGCCAGCCGCTGTCGTCGAAGCCTGGCCGGGTCCACCCGTCGGGGACCAGACGGGCGTCGAAAGTCTCCCCGGCATAGAGGGAGTTGGAGCGAGTCGGCCCTTCGGCCAGCAGCCAGTCGGCGCCGGAGACGACCGTTGTGCGGGAGCCGTCCGGGTGGTCCACCTCCAGTTGCGCCAGGAGCCGCGGCTCGCCGTGCCAGGGCGGGCGGTGCCAGTTCCAGACATTGGGGGTCGTCATGCCGAAGAAGCCGCGCCCGAGGGCGACCCCCAGGGCGTTCTCGCCGCGTTCCAGCAACGTGGTCACGTCGTGCACGGCGTACAGGACGGTCCGGTCGTAGTCGGTGAACCCCGGGTCGAGGACCTGGCGTCCGACCTTGTGCCCGTTGATCTCCGCCTCGTAGTAGGCGAGTCCGCTGATGTACAGCCTCGCCCGGGAGATCTTCTTGCGGACCGTGAAGGCGCGGCGGAGCAGCGGGGCGGGCAGCTCGGGCGCCGCCACGGTCACTCCCGTGCCCCAGGGGCCCTGGCCGTAGGGCGCGAGGACGGTCGCGGGCGCCCAGCTTCCGTCGTCGAAGTCCGGTCGCTGCCAGCCCTGTTGCTCGATCTCGGAGGTGCGCCAGCGGGCGTTGGTGGCCAGTTCGTGATGCTGTCCGTCCGCCGTGTCGACGAGCAGCCGGATCAGCAGGCCGCCCGGGTTGACGGAGGCCCCGCCGCGGTTGGTGGCGAGCGCGGCCAGTGCGACGCCCCCGGCCTGGGCACCCGCTCCCGGCGCCGTGGTCGCCGCCGTACGGACGAGTCCGGTCACGTCCGCGGTTCTTCCGGTACGCCAGCTGTCCGTCTGCTGCGGGGCGTGCAGGACCTGCTCACCGCCGAGGTACAGGGTGAAGTCGTCGTCGGCGGTGGCGACCACCGTGGCCCGCTCCACCTCCGTGCCCGCGGGCAGGGCCAGCCGCCCCCTGAACCACCGGGGGCCCTCGGGTGCGTCGGCGGAGGTGGCGCCCGGCGACCAGATCCACGCGGCACCCTCGAACGAGGGCGGCTGAGGCGGTGCGTCGGCCCCGATCCAGCGGGCCTTCCACCCGTCCGGCGACAACGTTGTCTCCCACCAGCGCGGCTCACTCCAGCGTGCCGCGCGCCCCTTCGCGTCCCATACCCGTACCCGCCAGAAGTAGCGGGTGCGAGGGCTGAGCGCGGGGCCGTCGTAGGGGACACCGACGGTGCGGTCCGACATGACCTTCCCGGAGTCCCAGACCGTCCGGCCGTCCCAGCGGGCCCGCTCGCGGACCACCTGGATCCGGTAGGCACTCTGGTGCGCGTCGCGCCCGGGGGCCGTCAACTCCCAGGAGAGGCGGGGATGTTCCACGTCCGTGCCGAGCAGTGTCTCGGCGTATTCCACGGTGGTGCGCACGACGCGCAGTCCGCCGGATCGTGGTGGGGGAGCCGTCGATGCCGTGGCCGCCGGTATGGCGGCGCCCCATGCGGTCACGCCCGCTCCCGCGGCCGCTGTCCCCTGCAGGAAGACCCTGCGCTTCCATCCTTCGGTCATGATGTGCGTCCTCCGCTCGCCGTGTCCGGTGATTGAAACGATTCACATCCGTTCTTCAGTGATCCTATGGACCCGGCGCGAGGCGCTGCAAGGGGCGTGACAGGGATCGAGGAGAGGCGAAGAACGGCCGCGAGTGACGAAGAACGGCCAAGTATGGCGAGGAAAATCCGTCATCCGGTCGCCGATGACGGGTTAATGTCAGTGTCAAGGAGCAGAATGATCATTGAAAGAGATCAACACCGGCGCCGCGCTGGGTACACGGTCTCGAGACCCGGCTCCGGAAAGGCCCCAGCGATGCTCTTCACCGTCAACCAGACCCAGGACCGTCCGCGAGCGGGACGGATGACCACCGGGCTCCGGGCGGCCCCCGCGCCGTCGTGCGCCGCGGTCGGCACCGCCGGCGTCGACGTGCTGCGCATCATCTCCGACCCGCGCACCCCCAGTTTTGTCACGGTGTACGCGAACGGCCGCCGTAGGTACAGCTACTGGCGGCCGCTCGACTCGGCCACGGGCCAGGGCGGCTGCTACGCGGCCCTGCCCACCGCCGACTGCGACGCGCTGCACGCGGCGGGGAAGATCGAGCTCGGGGACCCGGTTGTGGACCCGAACCGGACGACGTACCGGGTCAGCGCCTCCTCCACCCGGGTCGGTCCGCCCTCCCGGGCCCTGACCGAGCCGATCCGCCCGGTACAGGAGCGCCCCCGCCTGGTCCGGGCCGCCCGCGTCGCCTGAACCGGCCGCAGGGCGCACTCGGCGTACTGCGAGGGGAGTGGGAGACGCGGCGGGGGGGCGGGGGGGAAGGGTGATCCTCGAAGACCGGGCACACGGTGCGCGGAAGCGGGGATGCACGGGGGCACCATGAGCGGCGCCAGGACGGCACACCGGGAAGGGGCAGCGCGCAGGCGACGGGCAGTGGTGATTCAGGCGCTCACCCAGTGTCCTGCGCCGTTGATCCGTCGGTGGTTCCGACGTGTCGCTTCGGCCCGACCCGAGCGGCCGACCAGGCGTTCGGCCCCTCGCGGCACAGCAGAACTGCCTACGAACTTCGGGGGCGGGGCAGTGGCTCACTGTCGTCGCGCCGGCCGGCTGCGGCGGCGCGGAGAGTGCGGGCACGACAACCTCGCACGACGCACACTCGTCGGCGTCCCGGTCCAAAGCGGCCGCCCTTTCGTCATCCCCGGCGTCTTCGGCATCCCGGTCCGCCGGTGGCACCGCCCCGGCGAGATCGCGGTGTCCGGACCGATGGCGATCCGGTTCACGGGCCGCTCGGCAGCACCACCTCGTCCGTGTCCGAGGCCGGCCGGGGCAGGATCGAGTACGAGGCGAAGTCCGGCAACGGCCGGTCCGCGGGAGGGGGGCGAAGGCCGCGGTCGGGGCTGCCGCACCGTGCTCCGCGCAGGCGGCTTCGGCACCTCGTGCGGTGGAATGGGCGACGACAGTCCACTCAGTGCCCGGCCCGGCACCGTGATCGTCCGGGTGGCACCGGTGGAGGACGGCACGGTCCTCCTCCACATCGTGTCGGGCTGACGGCTCGTCAAAGCTCGGTGGCACTCCGCGCGCTTCTCGCCTCTGATACCCGCTCGGGACTCGGAAGGGAAGCCATCAGGTGCCCGGTGTCAGGCGATGGACGCCGAAACGACCGCGGACACGGCGAGGTTGCAGGAGACCGTCACCCAGACCGCGGGGTGCGGTTCCGGGTCGACCAGGGTGCTGCCCAGGCGGCCCGGCGTGATGAGGTCCACCACCAGGAACGCCACGGCCATCATGACCAGCCCCAGCAGCCCGAACGCGGCGGTCGACACCAGCCCCTTGCCGAAGTCCTCGTACGTCGTCCAGATGGACGTGAACACGATTCCGCCGATGCCGAGCAGCGCGGAGCTGAGCACCAGGGCGGCGTTGCGGTTGCGCTCCTCCCAGATCTGCCGGCCGAGCTTCCCGGGCGTCAGCAGGTCGACCAGGACGATGCCGAGCACCAGCAGGACCAGACCGAGTGCGCCGTAGGCGGTGGCCCGGCCGAGTCCGTTGACGATGTCGCTCATGGGGTTGCCGGCTCCGTAGCGTGAAGGATCGTGAGTGATCGCGGTCAAAAGCGAGCAAAATGTAGCGCACCCGTTCGAGGCTCCGGTGGGTGATGAGTGAACGGCTGTGGATTGCTGGTCCGTACCAAGGTATTGACGCCTTCTTACCTCACGACTTGAATCAAGGGGCGACACACCTCCCCCCACTTCCCCCCACAACCTCGGTCGGCGCGCCCGGAGATACGGGCCGCCGTACGGAAGGGAGAGTCATGTCCTCTCCACGCACGCTGCGCAGATGGTTGACCGCCGCTCTGTCCGCGGCTCTGGTCGCCTCCGCCGCCGTCGGGACCGCCCGGGCGGAACCGGCGGACACCACCACCGCCTCCGCGTCGGCAGACGGCGCCGCGGCTGCCGCCGTGACGTTCTCGGACACCTTCGACGGGCCCGCCGGGGCGGCGGTCAACTCCTCGAAGTGGCAGATCGAGACCGGCGACAACGTCAACAACCATGAACGGCAGTACTACACGTCCGGCAACAAGAACGCCGCCCTGGACGGCCAGGGCCACCTGGTGATCACGGCCCGCAAGGAGAACCCGGCCAACTACCAGTGCTGGTACGGCACATGCCAGTACACCTCGGCCCGTCTGAACACCGCGGGGAAGTTCACCGCGCAATACGGGCACATCGAGGCACGGATGAAGGTCCCGCGCGGTCAGGGCATGTGGCCCGCCTTCTGGATGCTGGGCACACCGGTCAACTGGCCGGACTCGGGCGAGATCGACATCATGGAGAACGTCGGCTTCGAGCCCTCCACCGTCCACGGCACCATCCACGGTCCCGGCTACTCCGGTTCGGGTGGCATCGGCGCCGGCTACACCCTGCCCGGAGGCCAGGCCTTCGCGAACGGTTTTCACACCTTCGCCGTCGACTGGGCGCCCGGCTCGATCACCTGGTCCGTGGACGGCAACGTCTACCAGACACGCACCCCCGCCGACCTCGGCGGGCGGTCCTGGGTGTTCAACAAGTCGTTCTTCCTGATCCTGAACCTGGCGGTGGGCGGCTACTGGCCCGGCGACCCCGACGGCTCCACCGTCCTCCCGCAGCAACTCGTGGTGGACCACGTCTCGGTGACCACCGGGAGCTCGGCGTCGGGCGCCGCCATCAGGGGCCTGGCCGGAAAGTGCGTCGACGTCGCCGGGGCGAACCCCGCCAACGGGACCCCCGTACAGCTCTACGACTGCAACGGCAGCTCCGCCCAGCAATGGACCGTGGGCTCCGACGGCACGCTCCGCGCGCTCGGCAAGTGCCTGGACGCCACCGGCAACGGCACCGCGGACGGTACGCCCGTCCAACTGTGGGACTGCACCGGCGGACCCCACCAGAAGTGGACGGTCACCGGGGCACGCGACATCGTCAACCCCCAGGCCGACAAGTGCCTCGACGTGACCGGCAACAACGCGGCCAACGCCACCCGGCTCCAGATCTGGACCTGCACGGGCGCCGCGAACCAGAAGTGGACGGTGGGCTGATTCCCGACCGGCTCCGGCGGGACCGCGACCCCGGTGGCGGTCCCGCCGACCGCTACGCTCGCCGGGTGCGTACTCCCCGCTCGGCCTCGGGCTGGACCATGGCCGTCTTCGGAGCACTCGCCGCAGCTCTGGGGGCGGTGGGACTGATCGCGCCGGCCGCGCAGTTGTCCCTGCTCGGTCTCGCGGTCCCGGACGTGCGGGGGAGCGGCGACCTCACGCCGGCCTTCGTGACGGCGTCCTCGATGGCGGCGCTCAACATGGGCGTGTACTACGTCCTGGCGGCGCTCGCCGACTGGCGGGCTTTCTTCCGGTGGACCGTGCCGTTCAGGTTGCTGACGTGCACGGTGTTCACGGTCGCCGTGATCAGCGGGCGGGCGCCCGAGGCCTTCATCGGCATCGCGGTGTGGGAGGGGCTCGGCGCGGTCGCGACCGGTGCGGCGCTCCGGTACGAACGGCGCGCCGACGCCGCCGCGGCAGGTCCCGCCGGTGGTGCCCCGGTGGCACCGGGGCCCCCGGACAGCGCCGGAGCCTGACGCCGGGCCGGGGCAGGCACGGCCCCGGCCCGCAGGGCTTGCCCGGTGCGTCCGTGCCCGCGAGGGAAAGCGGTCACGTACCAGCGGCCACGGGTTGCGTCGCGTCGTGGTGGATGCGGTGGACGATGGCCCGGCTCGCTTCCACGCGGTCGGCTCATTCCTGCCCGCGGTGCGCGAACCCCACGGCCGTGACGCGGAAGAGCCGTTCACCGACATCATGTGGTGGGTCGACCAGGAAGTGCTGCGCCACGGGGCCGAGATCGCCCTGATCCGCGACCTTCACCGCGTGTGACCCGTGTGACTCGGCATCATGACAGCATGACGATATTTTTTGCCTTTCTTTTGCCATCGGGGAACGTGGCCGCGACGACGTCCGTTGACCAGGCGGACCGCACCCTCCGGGACTGACGACCGGTACCGGAAAGACAGCAACAGAAGCCGAGGTGGCACCAGTGGCGATGTGAGACCGGGTCAAGGACCAGGCCAAGGCGCTCCAGCAGTCCCAGGGAGCGAGGTCGGGAGGAGGACAGCACGGGAACCCCGGACCGGGACAGTCCGGCGGTCGTGCCCGCGGCTCGTCCTCCGGCGGCTCCAAGGCCCAGCTGATGGGACTGTTGAAGTCGCGGCTGGCATCTGCGAAGGCAGAACTCAAGAGCGGCGCCTACCGGGACGCGAGCATGGCGATGTGCGCGCTGGTCGCGGCCGCCGACGGGTACGTCGAGCCGGCGGAGCGGCAGCGCGTGGAGGAGCTGATCGTCTCCAATGAGATCCTGCAGAACTTCCCGCCGGACCAGCTCCGCAAGCGGTTCAACGAGCACGTGGACCAGCTCGTGGCCAACTTCGAGGTGGGCAAGGCGCGGGCGCTGCAGGACATCGCCAAGGCGTCGAAGAAGCCGGTCGAGGCACGCGCGGTGGTCCAGACCGGCATGGTCGTCGCCGGGGCCGACGGAACCTTCGAGGCATCCGAGCAGCACGCCATCCGCGAGGCCTGCGCAGTCCTGGGCGTCTCGCCCGTGGGGTTCGGGGCCTGAGGGTCTCTCAGGCAGCTCCTGCCGCTTGCCCTGCTCCGGGGCAAGCGGCAGGAGCGGTGGTGAGAGCGTCTCGGCCGGCGGTCAGTTCCTCGTCGTCCCCCCGCCCGTCGTAGCGGCGTCCACGGTGTGGCCGAGCAGGTGCAGCGGGGCGGCCGACACCCCGGCCCGTTCCACCGCGTCCCAGTAGGCCAGGGCCATCCCGGCGTCCACCAGGCCATGTACCAGCGGCAGTTCGTTACCGGCGGCGTGGAGCAGGGACTCGGACCGGCAGGAGGCCAGGGTGCCCTCGAGCCAGGGCTGGGCGAGATAGCCGGCCGCCGCCGCGTCCGGCAGGTCACCGGCGACCTCCCGGTCGGTGCGGCCGACGTGCAGCAGCCCGCCGCCCAGCACCAGGACGTCCTTTTGCTCCCGCATGCGCGCAAGGGCCCGCTCGGTGTCGAAGCAGTGCGGGAAGGAGTCGTCGACCACGATGGCCCCGGGCCGGAGCCGGCCGACATCGAGCACCGCGGCGGCGCCGCTCACCGCCGTCACCAGAAGGTCCGCGCCGTGGACCGCCTCCGGCAGCACCCGCTCCGACTCCACGACCTCGAACCCGGCCGCACCGACCAGTTCCCGCTCCTGCAACCGCCGTCCCAGGGCGGTCAGCCGAGGCCCGCTGCCCCGCACGTCGCACAGGAGCAGCCGCCGGGGAGGCCGGGCGGCCAGGGACAGCAAAAGCTCCAGTGAGGAGGCACCGATCGAACCCAGACCGGCGAACGCCACGTCGAGATCCGAGAGGTCCCGGCCGGTGGCCTCCAGCGCCGCGTGCACCGTTTTCACCACGGACACGACTGTTGCCGCGTGCCCCGTCGTCACGGACGCCGGATGGCGCCCGGACCGCAGCACGTCGAAGCCGTAGCCGGTCAGCGACGGAATCATCCCCGCCAGGGACACACATCGCGCGCCCCGGGCGGCGGCGAGCGACACCGCACGGGCGATGTGCTTCACCAGCCCGGTGTCCGTCGCGAGTTCGTCGGCGAACAGCGGGAGGGAGACGAAGCCGGACCGGCCCAGCGGCGTCCCCACCGTCTCCACCAGGCGCGGGGCGCCGTCGGGGAACAGCATGGCGCGCACCTCGTCCCGGGGCAGCGCCGACGCGGGCAGACCCGCCAGGCGCGCCAGATGCTCCGGCGCGGGCAGGTAGCCGATCAGGGCCGCGTCCATCGTGTCCCGCGGCCCGGGCCCACTCGTCCCGGACCGGTGGGTGGCGGACCGGTGGGTGGCGGACCGGTGGGTGGCGGGCCGGTGTGCCAGGAGAGCGTCCGTTTCGGGACGACCCGCTCCCGGCCGGCCCGGCAGGCCGATGTCACGCACCGCGGCCCGTTCGAGACGTCGGCGCAGCGAGTCGGTGAAACGGTCGAGTGCGCCTGGTGCGAACGCCGGGCTCGCGCCCCGGACCGTCACCCGCAGCCCGTCCCCGTCGGGCCGCACCGCCATGAACACGTCCGTCGTGGACGACGGCGGCAGGAACGTACTGTCTCCTGCCTCCCACGACAACCGCGGAGTGCCGCCGTCCGCGGGCGCCAGCGCGGAGAAGTCAAGGAAGGTGAAGAAGAACTGAGAGGTCGGGGGAAGCCCGTCGGCACGCCGTGGGACCACGTCCTCGTGGGCGCGCGCCTCCTCGGCTTCGGCCGCTGTGCGACGCAGGGCGCACTCGAAGTCCTGCCCGTCGGTGGCGTCGGTGGCGTCGGTGCCGGTCGGGCCGGCGGGGGCGGGCCGGACAGGGACGACCGAGGCGAACGGGCCGAAGATCCGGTGCGCGTCGGGCAGCGCGTTGTCCCGGCCGCTCACCGCCAGTCCCACGATCAGATCGGGCCGGCCGGTCAGTGCCGTGAGTTCCTGGTGGTAGGCGGTCAGCAGGGGCGCGTACAGGGTGGTTCGCGCGTGGGACGCGAGCGCGCGCAACGCCGCCGTCGGGGAGGCGCCGAGCGTGAACTCCGAGGAGTCGAAACGGACATCGCCGGTGGCGGCCCCGGCACGGTTCGTCGCGCCGCTGTCGCCGACCACCGCCGTGGGGCGCAGCACCGGCGGCCGGTACGGCGCGCACACCCGGGCCCGGCGTTCTGCCGCGGCCGCCCCGGCGGCGCCGGTCCGGTGGCCGGTCTCCGCCGACCACCGGACGTGGTCACGGAAGTCGCCGCGCAGCGGCGCGAGGAGGGGCGCGGTGCTGCTGCCGCCTGCCTGTCGGTCGTACACCTCGGTCAGTTCCTGCATGAGCAGCGCCGCGCTGTAGCCGTCGCCGATGACGTGATGGGCGTGCACCAGCAGGATGTGCTCCTGTGGAGCGAGGCTGAGCACCTGAAGGCGCACCAACGGCCAGGCCCAGGTCTCGAGGCGCCGTTCCGCCTCGGCCGTGGCCCGTTCGTCCACCTCCGCGGTGGACGCGACCGTCTCGAAGACGACCGGCAGACGCAGCGACGGGGGCAGTTCCTGCTGGACGGGCGGACGGGCACCGGCGGGAAAGACGGTGCGGAGCATGCCGTGCCGCTCCACCAGCAGGTCGACCGCCGCCTGGAAGACGTCGGGGTCCAGCGGTCCGGACAGCCGAATCCGCGCCAGCCAGGTCCCGCCGCCCGGCGTGAGAGCCTCCGCGAGCAGGAACCCGCGCTGGCCGGATGTGACGGGGAACGGGGATGTCCGGTCGCCACCGGCCCGGGCATCACCGGCCGGAAGGGACCGCACGGCCGGGGGCGCGGAGACGGAGGCCGAGGCTGTGGTGGCGGAGCGCGGTTCCGGTTGTGCCGCGGCGGCGTCGATGGCCGCGGACAGCGCCGCGAGCGTGCGATGACGGTAGACCACCGTCGGCCGGGGCAGCGGCACCGAGTGCTCGGCGAGCCGGGCGAACACGCGCAGGACGAGCAGCGAGTCCCCACCCAGGTCGAAGAAGTCGTCCTCCCGGCGGACCGATTCCACCTGGAGCAGGTCCGACCAGATTGCTGCCACGCGTCGTTCGGTCGCCGTGGCCGGCGGGGAAGCGCCGTCGTCGTCCGGCGCCGCCGGACCGGACCGGGAGGACGGTCCTGCCAGCGCCAGGCGGTCGACCTTGCCGGTGCCCGTGAGGGGCAGCGCGTCGACGCACGTGATCCGGGCCGGGATCATGTACGACGGCAGAACGCCGGCCAGCCGGCGGCGGACCTCCCGGGTGTCAGGCCGGTCGGCCGAGGACCGGAGGGTGAGGAAGGCGAGCAACTGCCCCTCGTGTGCCGTCACCACCGCCCGCGCGACCCCGGGATACTCCTGGAGCGCCGCCTCGATCTCTCCCGGCTCCACCCGGTTCCCGCGGATCTTCACCTGGTCGTCGACCCGGCCGAGGAACTCCACGGTGCCGTCGGCCGACCGGCGGACCCGGTCCCCGCTGCGGTACCAGCGCCGGTCCGCCCGCACGGTGAACGCCCGTGCGGTCAGCTCCGGTTCGCCCAGGTAGCCGGGGGTCAGACCGATGCCGGCGATGAGCAGCTCCCCCGGCTCGTCCGGCTCGCAGGCGGTCCCGTCGGCGCTGACCACTTCCAGGTCCGTACCGGCCACGGGGCGTCCGATCGGCACCTGCCGCACCTCGTCGCCGGGACGGGCGTCGAGGATCTGGCAGGTGGCGTTGATGGTCGTCTCGGTGGGCCCGTACATGTTGGCGATCCGCGCGCCGTTCCAGAACAGGTCGAACCAGCGGCGCACATGGTCCACGGGCAGTGCCTCCCCGCCGACATGCACCCACCGCAGCGCCGTCAGATCAGGCAGCCCCGCCCCGCTCCGTGCCTTTTCCTCAGCGGCCGACAGCAACTGCTCCCACAGCGTGGGCACCGAGCTCCACACGGTGACCCGCGCGCGCTCGACCCGCGTGAGCAGCAGCTCGGGATCCCGCACCAGGCCACGCGGCACGGTCACGACGGTGCCACCGACCAGGAGCGGCGCGAGCACCTGGCGCACCGAGGCGTCGAAGCAGGGCGACGCGGTCTGCGCGAGGCGGTCGCCGGGACCGTAGCCGAAGGTGGCGACCGCCCAGTCGAGGTAGTTCTCCATCGCTCGGTGAGTGATCGGCACCGCCTTCGGGCGTCCCGTGGAACCGGAGGTGAAGATGACGTAAGCGATCGCCTCGGCGTTGGACGACGCGGCAGGAGCGGCCGCGGTCGCAGGTGCGCTCACGCCGGCCTCGGTGTCCGCGTCCGACAGGCTGTCGTCGACGACGGGCACCGCCCGTATGGCCGTCAGAGCGTCGACGGTGTGCCGGGTGGCGGCGTGGCACACCACGGTGGTCGCGCCGGTGCGGGCCAGGTGACCGGCCAGCCGTGCGGTGGGGTGCTCCGGGTCGAGCGGGACCCAGCCGGCCCCGGCGCGCAGGATGCCCACGACACCGACGACGGTGTCGGCGCCCGGCTCGGTGAGCAGCCCGACCAGATCACCGGGGCGTACGCCGCGGGCGTGCAGGCGGGCGGCGAGCCGAGCGGAGGCCTGGTCGAGCGCCCTGTACGTGAGCGACGCATCCGCGGTGTCCACGGCGTCAGCAGCAGCGACGGCGTCCACGGCGATCGCGCCGGGTGTCGCCCGGAACCGGTCGAGCAGTCGCGCGACCAGCGGGACGCTCCCGTCGTCCCGCACGGACGAGGACGGCACCACGGGGGCAGGGGCAGGGGCAGGGCCGGTGTCCGGCGACGGCTGCGACGACCGCGATGTGCACAGCGCGGCCAGTTCGGCGCGGAACTCCCGGTCCAGACGCGCCACGGTGGCCCGCCGGAACAGCGGCTCCGGATAGTTCCACGACAGCCGCAGCTGCGGACCGTCCGCCCAGCACAGCAGACTCAGCCGGGTCGCGGCCGACCCGGTGCCGGCCGCGGTCGCCCGCACCTCCACCGGACAGTCGGCGGCCGGCTTTGCCGGGAAGCGGGCGAAGCTGAAGCCCGCCGGACTCACCGTGCGGTCGCCGAAACCGGTACCGGAATCGGCATGTGCGTCGGTATCGGCACCGGAACGCGCGCCGGGCAGCAGCGCGGCCAGGTCCAGGCTGCTCAGCCCGGCGTG
Organism: Streptomyces incanus; assembly: GCF_042656345.1. Taxonomy (NCBI): domain Bacteria; kingdom Bacillati; phylum Actinomycetota; class Actinomycetes; order Kitasatosporales; family Streptomycetaceae; genus Streptomyces; species Streptomyces incanus. Next base: position 10,328 of record NZ_JBHSPC010000083.1, on the reverse strand, counting down.
CCGCTCGCTCTGCAGCCATATCCCGCGCAAGCGCTCCGCCAGGGCGACAACCGCCTCGTCGTCCGCCGTCCCGCAGAGCAGGGGAAGGGTGTCGGCGAGTGGACCGACCAGCCGTTCCACGCCGTCGAAGCGGTCCTCGCGACGCGCCCTGGCCACGTTCACGGCCACGTCCCGGCGTCCCGACCAGCGTGCCAGACAGCGCACATACGCGGCGAGCAGCAGGTGGAACAGGGAGACACCCCGCGCGGCGGCCAGTTGTTCCAGACCGGTGGTGAGATCCGCGCCGAGCTCGCCGTAGTACTGCACGATCGGGCCGGACAGGTCGGAGGCCGACGCGTCGGGACTGTTGTCGTAGGGCAGCCGGAGGGGTTCGCCGCGCGTGGCGAGCCGCTCGGCCCAGTACTGACGGTCGGCGTGCCGCTCGGCGGACCCGGAGGGCGGCAGGCTCGACGCATACCGTGCGAAGTCCGGTGCGGGAAGCGCCTGTCTCGGACGCCGTCCGTGGTACAGATCGGTGTACGTGGCGCACAGCTCCTCGGCGAGAACGTTCAGGCTGTAGCCGTCCGCCGCCGCGTGGTGCGCCACCAGCAGCAGATGGGCGAGCCCCGGATCCTGGCGGAGCAGCACGGCCCGGACGGGCGGCAGCGCCGCCAGGTCGAACGGCCGGTTGCACACGGCCGTCTCGGCATCGGCCACCTCGTCGGCGGCGCAGTCGCGCACCTCGAACCAGTCCCGCAGCGGCACCGGAGGCACCACACGCTGCGCGGGCAGCCCGTCCGGGTCGTCCACCCGCAGCCGGAGCATGCCGTGCCGTTCGGCCAGTGCCGCCAGCGCCCGGCCCAGCAGCCCGGTGTCGAGCGGGCCCCGCACGGTCAGTCGCAGATGACCCCGCGCCGGGAGGTCCGGGTGCAGCCGGCTGCTGGTGTACAGCGCCAGTTGTACGGGGGTCAGGGCGAACGCCCGTCCGTCGTCGCTCCCGTCCCCGGGCCCATGACCCGGCCCGTCTCCGAGTCCGCTCCCCGCACCCGCCCCCCGGTCCGTCGCGGCTGTCCGGGACAGCACACCGGTGTGACCCTCCAGGTCCAGGTGGGCGGAGAGTTCGCGCACCGTCCGGTGTTCGAAGAAGAGCGTGGTGGGCAGTTGCCGGCCGAGCTTCCGCTCCAGTCGCTTGACGAGGTCGACGGCGCCCAGCGAGTCCAGCCCGAGTTGCAGGAACGGTGTGTCGTCGTCGACGCCCGAGGCCGGGATGCCGAGCGACTGGGCCAGCAGTTCCCGCAGGACGACAGCGGTGCCGGACGACACCGAGGGTCGGTGCCGGCCGGTGCCGGTCGGCCCGGCGGCGTCCTCGACGCCCGTGGGCCGCACCGGACGCGGCGGGGCGGCGGCCGGCTGTGCCCCGGGCGCCAGATCGGCGACGACCAGCTGCGTCGCGCCGGTGGCGCACGCCGCTCGCAGCGCGGCCAGCGCGGGCGCGGTCGCCAGGGGCCGGCCCCCGCCGCCCGCACCGGCGGCGAGGACCCCGACGCCGTCGAGTGCCCCGGCGCCCGCGGCGACCGCGAGGCCTGTCCCGGCGAACGGACCCAGGTTCACCGACAGCCAGGACCGGCCCGCCAGGCACTCGGCTCCGGCGAAGGAGTCGAGGAAGGCGTTCGCCGCGGCGTAGGCGCCCAGCGCACCCGCCAAGCCGTGCAGCACCGACGACACCGAGGAGAACGCGACGCACACCCCCGGACGCTGCCCATGCCGGTGCAGTGCCCCGGCCAGCAGCACCGTGCCGAGGGTCTTCACCCTCAGCGCCTCCATGGTCTCCGGCACGTCCGTCCCGCGCAGGCTGCCGGGCCGTACGACACCGGCCGCGTGGAACACGGCATCCAGCGGCGGCAGTTCGCCCACGAGCCGCTCCACGTCGCCGGGCACCGTGAGGTCGGCCACGACGTAGCGTGCCTCGGCACCGAGACCGGCGAGCTCCTTCAACAGGCCCGCGGGCGGGTGCGGCGAACGTCCCGCCAGCACCAGGACCGGCCGGCCCCGGCCCGCCAGGTCCCGGGCCAGTGCGGACCCGATGCCTCCGGCGCCGCCCGTGAGCAGAAACGTACCGTCGGCCGGCAGCCGCTCCGGGTGGTCCGGCCCGCCCGGTTCTCCCACCGGACCCGGCCCTTCCCCTGCTTTTGGCACGACGGAACGCACGAGGCGCTGTCCGGCCCGCCAGGCGATCGCTCCCGTCGACTGCGGCGCCGTCAACTCGGCGGCCAGGGAACGCAGCCACCCTTCGTCGTCGGAATCTTTGGAGAGGTCGTGGGACGAGAGGTCCACCCAGTTCGCGACCGCGCCGGCCGACTCCTCCGGTACGGCCAGGGCCAGACCACCCAGGACCGCCTGCGCCGGCACCGGCTGTTCCACGCCGTGCCCGGTGACGTGCGCGTCCTCGGTCACGACCAGCAGGCGGCGGGCCCCGGTCCGGTCCAGCAACGCGAGGGCGTCCTGGAACGCGGCGACCGCCTGCCGCAGCTCCGCGTCGAGGCCGCCCGCCGGGTCCGGCGCGTCCCGC
>NZ_JBHSPC010000083.1:0-7751 GCF_042656345.1 Streptomyces incanus | reverse complement strand
GGCCGAGGAGGACCACGGCCTGTGGACGGACGTCACCGCGGTCGGCCGTGACCGCCCGTACGCCGAGGGCCGCGAACCCGTCCGCCGTCCGGCGCACCGCCGAGGCGTCCGCTCCGGTCACCAGCACCGGGCCGGAAAGGCCGGTAAGGGGGAGGTCGTCGCCGGACAGGGGGGCAGGCCGCCACTCGACGCGGTGCAGCAGTCCGCGCGCATCGGGCTCGGGCCAGTACCTGCGCCGCTGGTACGGGTACGGCGGCAGCGGCACCCTGCGGTTCCCCGCGTCGAGCGCCGTACGGTCGAGGGGCACCCCGCGTACCCACAGCCGCGCCACCGTCTCCATCAACTCCCGGGCCCCGCCCGGAGCCTCGCCGCCGTCGAACGGTGCTGCGGGGGCGGGCACCACAAGGGCGCCGTGCGCCGCGCCGTCGGCCCGGCGCCGGGCGGCCACCGCACGGATCGGCCCCGCGAGGTTCTCACCCGCCCCGAGTTCCACGAACGTGTCGTAGCCCTCGTCCAGCAGACGCTCCACGGCCCGGCCGAACAGCACCGGCCGCACGGCGTGTTCCCGCAGATGGTCCGGATCCATCCGAGGCTGCCACTCGGCGGTGAGCGTACTCATCACCGCGAGTTCGGGAACCGACACCCGCAGCCCGCGCGCCGCAACGCTCAAGGCGTGCGCGACCGGCTCCATCAGGGGCGAGTGGAAGGCATGCGGCACCCGCAGCGGACGGACCGTCGCGCCGTGCGCGGTGAGCCGCTCCGACGCCCGCCGGACCGCGTCCGGAGAGCCGGACAGCACCAGCCGGCCGGGACCGTTGTACGCCGCCACCGCGAGGTCGCCCAGGGACGCGGCCACCAGCGACTCCACCTCGCGTTCCTCGGCGCCCCGTACCGCCGCCATGGCGCCCGGTGCGGTCGACCCGCCCATGAGCCGCCCCCGTTCCGCCGCGAACAGCACCGCGTCGGACAGCGACAGCATGCCGCCGACGCAAGCAGCCGCCAGTTCGCCGACGCTGTGCCCGATCAGCGCGTCGGGTCGCACCCCCCAGGCCGTCAACTGCCGGGCGAGCGCGACACCGTGTGCCACCAGCAGCGGCTGCGCCACCTCGGTCGCGGCGAGTGCGTCGCCGTCGACGTCGCCGTCCACGCACCAGGCCGTCAACTCCCGCCCGTGCACGGCTCCCACCAGTCCCGACGCCTCGTCCAGCGTCGCGCGGTACACGGGTGCCGTGGCGTACAACTCCCGCCCCTGCCCCGGCCGCAGACCGCCCTGCCCGGGGAACACGTAGACGGTCCGGGGCCGGTGCGTCACCGTCCCGGCGGCCGCGCCCGGCACGGGCGAGCCGTCGGCGACGCGTACCGAGGCGAGCCGTTCGCGCAGGTCGCCGGCGGCCACGACGGCGAGGCGGTGCGGCCGTTCGTCGCGTGCGACGCCCGCCGTCAGACAGACGTCACCCTCCTCGAACTCCGGGTGGTCGCCCAGACGGTCCGAGATGCGCGCCGTCCACGCGTCGAGCCCGGCCGCGCTGCCCGCCGACAGGGTGAGCAGGCTCGGGCCGTGACCGTTTCGGTCCCCTGCCCGGTCGTCCCCGCGCGGCGCATCCGCCGTTCGCGGTGGTGCCTGCTCCAGGACGGCGTGCGCGTTGGTGCCGCCGAAGCCGAAGGCGTTGATTCCCGCCCTGCGCGGCCCGGACGACTCCCAGGCCGTCACCTCCGTCACCAGGGCGAACCTCGACTGCTCGACGGCGGGCGAGACCGGTGTGTGATGCAGCGAGGCGGGGAGGCGCCCGTGTCCGAGGGCCAGGACCACCTTTACGAGCGAGGGAAGTGCCGCCGCGTTCAGCAGGTGCCCGATGTTGGTCTTCACCGAGCCGAGCAGCCGGGGACGGCCGTCCGGGCGGGCCGGGAAGGCATGGGCGAGGGACCGCAGTTCGATCGGATCGCCGACGGCCGTACCCGTACCGTGGGCCTCGACGTACGAGACCGACGCCGGGTCGACCCCGCACTGCTCGTAGACACGGCCGATCACCTCGCGCTGACGCAGCGGGTTGGGTGCCATCAGGCTCAGCGACGTACCGTCGTTGTTGACGGCCGTACCGCGTACGACGGCCAGGACCTCGTCGTCGTCCCGCTGGGCCTCGTCGAGCCGCCGCAGGACGAGGACCGCGCCGCCCTCGCCGGGCACGAACCCGTCGGCCGACGTGCTGAAAGCACGGCTGCGTCCGGTCGGCGACAGGGCCTTGGCCGCCTCCAGGGCCTGGTGCGCCGACGCGGTGAGATGCAGGTTGACCCCGCCCACGACCGCGACGTCGCACTCGCCGTCCGCGAGACTGCGCCGGGCCAGATGCAGCGCCACCAGGCCCGAGGAGCACGCGGTGTCCACGGCGAGCGCCGGGCCGTCCAGGTCGAGGCAGTGTGCCAGCCGTGCGGCGACCAGGTTGGGGAGATTGCCGGTCAGGGCCGTAGCGGTCGGCGGCGTGCCGGCGGTGTCCGCGTCCGCCAGGAGCTGCCGGTAGCCGCTGTCGCCGACGGCGGCGAAGACCCCGGTCCGCAGGGCCCGGCGGCGGGGTCCGGCGTACCCGGCGCGTTCCAACGCCTCGTGGGCGAGCTCGAGGAAGACGCGCGCCTGCGGGTCCAGCGCGCGCGCCTCCGCGTCGCCGATGCCGAAATGGCCGGCGTCGAAGGCGGCGGGGTCGTCCAGGAACGCCCCCCAGCGGCCGGTCGCCTCGAGCCCCCTGGAGCCGCCCGTGTGCCGGCGGTCCGTGTCCCAGCGGCCCGGGGGCACCGCGGACACGGTGTCGCGGCCGGCGGTGAGCAGGTCCCAGAACTCCTCCGGCGTGTCGGCCCCCGGGAACCGGCAGGCCAACCCCACCACGGCGGTCGCGGACGCCCCGCCCGCAGCGGACGCGACCTCCTGCCCGCCCGTTTCCGCGCCGTCCGTCGAAGTGCCGCCCGCCCGTGCGCCGTCCGCCTCGACGACGTCCATGAGATGGTCGGTGAGCGTGGCGACCGTGTCGTTGCGCATCACCGCCGGACCCAGCGAGACACCGAGGGAACGTTCCAGCGCGGCGAGCGCCTCCATGGCCCGCAGCGAGGTGCCGCCCAGTTCGGCGAACCGGTCCCGGTCCCCGAACGACGCCTCGGGCAGCCCCAGGACCGCAGCCCATACATCACGCACCACATGACGCACGTCCTCGCGTGAACGGGGCACCGTACCCCGACTCCCGGACGACGACGGCCGCTGAGGCCGTTCCACCGGATCACCCACCCCGGCACCTGAGCCGGCTACGGCACCCAAGTCCGCCACTGCATCCGAGCCGGCCACCGCATCCGAGCCGGCCACCGCATCCGAGCCGGCCACCGCATCCGAGCCGGCCACCGCACCTGAGCCGGCCACCGCATCCGAGCCCGCCACCGCACCGGAACGAGCCGATGGCCGGTACCCGTCCGCCTCGAACCGGGACCGCATCCGCTGCCGCTGCACCTTGCCGCTCGTCGTCCGGGGGAACGCGGACGGCGGCAGCGCGAACACCCGCACGTCGTCGTGGCCCAGTGCCGCGCGGACCCGCCGCGCGACCCGGTCCAGCACCTCGGGCGCGGTACGCGGCGGCCGCGCCCAGGCGACGAACACCACCACCCGCTCCCCACCGGTCACCGGATCGGTCGACCCGACCACCACCGTCGTCCCGGCCGGCACCCCCGGTGTGCCGGACGCCACCTCCTCCAGGTCCGGGGCGTGGAACGTACGGCCGTTGACGAACAGGACGTCCTTGAACCGGCCACTGACACACAGCCGGCCGTCCCGGAGGAAGCCCAGGTCGCCGGTGCGCAGCCACCCGTCGGTGAAGGATTGCGCTGTCACGTCCGGCAGGCCGTGGTAGCCGCGTGCGATCTGCGGACCGCTCACCTCGATGTGCCCCACCCGCCGGTCGCCCAGCGGCCGGCCCGCTTCGTCGGTGATCCGCACCGAGCAGCCAGGAACCGGCACCCCGACGTCCATCAGCTCCACCGACTCCGCTGCGTCACCACCGGGCTCCCACTCCACCACGCGACCCTGGCCGAGGGCGGCACGTTCCACGGACACCGGCACGGCCACCTCGCCCAGCGGCGGGAACGCCACGGCCAGCGTCGCCTCGGCCAGCCCGTACACGGGTGTCGCCGCCCGCGGATCCAGCCCCGAGGCCCGGGTCCTGGCGGCGAAGTCCCGCCAGACCGTCGCCGATATCGGTTCGGCCCCCACCGTGATCAGCCGGACCGAGCTCAGGTCCAGCGCGGCGAACACCTCCTCGGGAACCCGGCGGAGGGTCAGCGCCAGCGCGAAGTTGGCGGCCGAGAGGACGGTGCCCCGATGCGCGGCGGCCACGTCGAACCACAGTCGGGGATTCTTCGCGAACGACAGGGGACCGATCTTCACCTGCTTGGCCCGCGCGGCCAGCGGCGCCAGATGCGTGCCGATGAGCCCCATGTCGTGGAAGTACGGCATCCAGCTGACCACCACGTCGTGCTCCGTGAGGGCGGATGCCTCGGTCAGCTGCCGCAGGTTCGCCAGCACGGCCGCGTGGGTCAGCTCCACGCCCTTGGGCGCCCCCGTGCTGCCGGACGAGAACTGCAGGAAGGCCAGTCCGTCCGGATCCGGTGCGGCGGGGGAATCCAGCGGCGGGCCCTCGCGCAGCGCGTCCAGCCGCAGGACCCGGGCTCCGTCCGGGAGTTCACCGGCCACCGGCGCACAGGCCGTGTCCACCACGACCGGGGGACGGCCGAGGTGCTCCCACACCGGCCGGACCCGCCGCACGTCGGGCGCGAGCGGCACCGGCACCAGACCGGCCGCGAGCGCGCCCCAGAACATGGGCTGGAAGTCCGCACTGTGCTCCGCGAGCACCGGAACGCAGGTGCCCGGCGCGACGCCCGCGACACGGAGACCGCCCGCGACGCGCAGCGACTCGGCCACGAGTTCCTGGAAGGTGACGGCCGTCTCGCCGCCGTCGCCCCGGACATGGACGATCAGCTGGTCGGGGGACTGGTGGGCGGCGTCCAGCAGGACGTCCAGCAGGGTCGCGGTGTTCATGGGTCCGTTCGTTCGTGGTGAGTCTGAAGCTGTGGACGCACGGGGGCGATGAGGGGATCAGGCGGGGAGGGGAGCAGCGGGACGAGAGGGGGCGTCGGAGCGGCGGAGGCAAGCGATATGTGGGACTCGCAGGAGCCGGGACAGGTTGCTTCCACGTATTGATCACCGGTGGGTCCATTGTCAGTGGTGCCGCCTACGGTTCGATCAGTGGGACCTGCCGGAACGGCCGGCGGCCCGTTCCGGGGAGGGGTCTGTCATGTCTGGCGGGTCGGTGTCGACGACGTATCTGGAGCTGTCGCAGGATGACGGCACCGCGCACAAGTTCTACGAGGTGATCGTCGACGCTCTGGTGGTGACCGTTCGTTACGGGCGGATAGGCGCCTCGGGGCAGACCCAGGTCACCAGCTTCCCCTCGGCCGCCAAGGCGCGGGCCGCAGCCGCCAAGAAGGTCGGTGAGAAGGTCCGCAAGGGCTATGCCCCCGCCGTCCCCGGGCAGCGCGCGCCGCGCGCGGTGACCCGGCGTCAGGTGACGTCCGCCCCGTCCACCGCGCGTGCCGTGGCCCCGGTGCTGTGGAGGTTCGGCACGGGCTCCGCGGCGTTCGGCATCCACGTCGACGACGAGCACTGCTGGGTCGGCAACCAGGCGGGCGACGTGTACACCCTGGGCCACGACGGTCAGGTGCTGGCCCGCTTCAACCTGCCGGACGGCGTGAAGTGCCTGGTCGCCGACGACTTCTGGATCTACGCGGGCTGCGACGACGGCAAGGTCTACGACCTGTCCTCCAAGTTGCCGTTCGCGGCGTACGACATCGCCGCGGACGTCGACATCTTCTGGCTGGACATCCACGAGGGCGTGCTGGACGTCTCGGGCCGCGACGGCAAGCTCACCGTCATCGACCACGAGGACGAGCACCAGTGGTCCCGCCGCAGCCGGGGCGACCACGCCTGGATGGTGCGCGCCGACGACCGGGCCGTCTACCACGGTCATCAGCAGGGCGTCACCGCCTACGCGCCAGACGGCGGCGGCGAGTTGTGGCACACCCCCACCCGCGGCGGCGTGCTGTTCGGCTGGCAGGAGGACGACACCGTGTACGCGGGCACGGCACACCGCGTGGTGCAGCGGCTGTCGAAGGCGAGCGGGGCCGTCGAGGCCACCTACGCCTGCGACGGCGCCGTGTACTCGTGCGCCACCTCGCCCGGCGGCCGGTTCGTGTTCGCCGGTGACGCGGCGTCGTCCGTCTACTGCTTCGACCAGGACGGCACCCGGCTGTGGAAGCTCGGCACGGGCGGCGGCTCGGCCCTGTCGATGCAGTACCGGGACGAGCGGCTGTACCTGGTCACCACCGACGGCTCGCTGGTGTGCGTCGACGCGAGCGAGGCGGCCGTCGCCGCCGCCCAGCAGGGCACGGTGCCGGTCGCGCGGGACGTCAAGCTCGCCGAGGCGCTGCCGGCCTACGCACCGGCCACGACAGCGAGCGCGGTGACCGCGGTGGCCCAGGCCCCGACCGGGGCGATCGTCGTCCAATGCGTTCAGGACTCCGGCCGCCTGCGCGTGCACGTGGTGTCCGAGGGGTACGACTCGTCGTGGAACGTGCAGTTCCCGCGCGCGATACGAGAGCCCGGAGCCCGCTATGTCGTGGACGCGCTGCACTCGGCGGCCGGCGGCTTCTACCGGGTCCGCGGTGACATCCGGCGACTGCTCTGACGTCCCCACGGCCGCTCGCGGGCGAGGGGACGCGGGGAGGTTTCCGGGGACCGGCGTCCGGCCCCCGGGGCGTACGACAGGCGCACACGGGGTTCGTATGAGCCCTGTACGCGCCCCCACGGCCGTACGGAGAATGCAGTGTCCATGATCATGCAGCGGAGTGGCCGGTTCCGTCGGCCGAAGTCCAGGAAAGCAGGTCGACCGCCGTGCTTTTGCGTCTGCCCACATCCCTGACCGAAGCACAGAACTGCATGGCCGAGGGAGCGGTGCCCATCGGCGGAGCCACTCTCGTGTGGGCGCTCTGGCAGCGGGACGGCTTCCCCGAGCAGGCGATGTCCCTGCGCAGCCTGCCGGAGGCCAACATGCTCGAGCACGAGGCGCTGGGAGCGGCCGTCCTGCTGCACCGCATCGACGACCGGGTGCCGGAAGTCCTGCGCGGTGCGGCCTCCACCGTGGGCACCGGAGCGGTGCGGCGGACGGCCACGGTCGGCGGCAACATCGTGGGCAGCACCCTGCGATGTCTGCTGCCGGCGGCGCTCGTCCTGGACACACGTGCCACGGTGCTGGACCGGGACGGAGTCTTCGAGACCGATCTGGCCGAGGTGGTGGCCAAGCGCCATCTGCTGCTCAGCCTGCGCTGGCGCGCCCCGATGACCAGCGGGTACCACAAGGCGCCCGCCGAAGCGGGCGGACCGCCGCCCCTCGTCGTCGCCACCGCCGTGCACGCCGAGGAGGACGGACGACGCAGGGTCCGCGTCGCGGTCCGTGACGGCTACGAGGTGATCGGCGGGAGCACGGACTGCACGGCCGGTACGGACGAGACGCTGCGGGCCCTGGACACCACGGACCTTGGGTCGCTCCCCCCGGAGCTCCGCGACGTGATGCGCCGGGAGGTGTCGGGGGTCCTTGGCCGGGCCGGCGACGGCTGACAGTGATGATGTTTGTGGTGACGCTGCGGGTGGGTCTGACCCTCCGGCTGAC